>SMWC01000069.1 GCA_004357505.1 Gammaproteobacteria bacterium
GAGTTCGCGGTACCTCTCGATCCCCATCTGGTTCACGATGATTTTGATACGCGCCTTGTTGATGTTGTCGCGCCTGCCGTGAATGTTGTAAACACGTAGAATCGCCTCGACATAAGACAGCAGGTGCTCTGGCTCCAGAGACTCGCGGATCGTGTGGGCGATAAACGGCGTTCTGCCCTGACCACCACCGACCAACACTTCGAATCGCATCTGCCCCGCATCGTTCAAATGCATCCGCAGCCCGATGTCATGCACGGCTACGGCGGCACGGTCCTTCGGCGCGCCAGTCACCGCGATCTTGAACTTGCGCGGTAGATACGAAAACTCAGGGTGCAAGACCGTGTACTGCCGCAGTAACTCACAGTAGATCCGCGGATCTTCGATTTCATCCCGGGCTCTTCCGGCGTACTGGTCAGACGTGATGTTGCGCACGCAGTTTCCGGATGACTGGATAGCCGTGACCTCCACGTCAGCGAGTTCACGGAGAAGATCCGGTGTGTCTTCCAGCTTGACCCAGTTGTATTGAATATTCTGCCGCGTCGTGAAATGACCAAAACCCTTATCGTAAGTTCTAGCGATGTGGGCGAATTTATGCATCTGCTCGGATGACAGACTGCCGTAGGGTACGTTGACCCGGAGCATATAGGCATGCAGCTGCATATAAAGACCGTTCATCAGCCGCAGCGGCTTGAACTGGTCCTCGCTTATCTCGCCGGTGAGGCGGCGTTGCACCTGGCGGCGGAACTGCTCGACGCGCTCCGCCACGAGCGTCTGATCGAATTCATCGTAGCGATACATGTTGGTTACTCTCTCCCGATGAGCTGATCGGTTCGTGCCGAGGGGCCAAATGCGCGAATCGCTTCGCGCGCCTCCACCGGACGGCGTGCTCCGTTCTCGACGACCACCTCGATCAGATACGGTTCCACGATCACACAATCCTCGACGGCCTGCGTAGCCTCACCCATTAATCGGTCGATTTCCGCTTGACTCTCCAGTACAACGCCATCTTCTATGGAATCGGCCCAAGCGGCGGCGGCGTCGATGAATACGACGCGCCCGTCATCTAATCGGCTGGCAATGATCATCTGCATCGAAACGTTCCCAATCTACCGACTCGCAAAGGTACGGTGCAGCAATAAATCGGTAAGGCCAGACCAAACATGCTCAGACTAGAACGCTATCGAGTGCTCCTGGAGACTGGCGTTTCACCTGGAGCGGTAAGCATACACCGCAATAGTGGCGTCGTTATGCCAATCCCGCAGAACAATATGAGGAAACCTCAGGGTGCGTGCCGGAGGTTCAGCCGAGCGCATCAGAACCGGTTTTTGTCAGTCGATTACCATGGCAGCGGCTGGCCGTTGGCGTGCCAGAATGTGCCGCTATCCGCCAGCGTCAGCGTGTCCATACGCTCTATCAGGCCCCGTGCGGCCTCCTCGGGGTCGGTGTAGCCCTGACCTTGCGTCAGGTCAGTTCTCACATAGCCCGGATGAAGCAGAAACACCGCTATTCCTCGCTGTTTCAAGTCTCGAGCGAGATTGACGCCGACCATGTTCGCAGCCGCCTTGGAGATCCGATAGCCATACATGCCTCCCGAACTATTGTCTTGCAGCGAACCCATTCGACTTGAGACGATGCCGACCTTAGCGGCCTCCGCCATTCGAGCGATCAGCGCCGAAGTCACTCTGAGAGGCCCGAGTGCATTGACTTCAAATTGGTGACGTATACGCCCCCACTCCAGGTTATCGAATTTCTCCTCGGTTAGAATGCCGGCGTTATTGATCAGCATATCGACCGGCTGATCACCCAGGCGATCCGCGAATTCGGCCACCGACCGTTCGTCAGTAACATCCAAGTTCTCGTAGACGTCGACAGGCAGGACACTGAGCTCCGGGGACGTTTTCCGGCACGCGGCGGCGACCGATTCCCCCCTCGCGGCCAGTTGACGTACCAGCTCAAGCCCGATACCGCGATTCGCCCCGATAACGACAGATCTGGTCATGATCGTTACTTCAGCAGTCCGCCAGCGGGCTGATTAACGCAACGCGAGATCTAGCGCCTCACGAACCTCTGCAGCCCAGAACTCCGACAGCGTCTGCCCAGCCGGGAGATCGGTGGACGCCCGGCGGTAGGAAACCACCCCGGCACCATCAACGACCAGTAACCCCGGTATGAATTGGATGTCGTAGGCCGCCGCAATTTCGTCGCCCTCAAGAATGCCCAGCACGGGAAAACTCAAGCTCTCAAGATAGGCCGCGGGGTCGCCGATGCCTCTTTCCTTGGCGTTGATCGCGACGATCTGGACCCCATCGGCGACATAGTCTCTCTGAATCGCCTCCAGATACGGCATAAATGCCTTGCAGTAAGGGCACCACGTCGCCCAGAAGATGACGACAGTGGGCTTACCGCCCGCGACCGCGGGAAAGGAGACTGATCGACCCTGAAGATCACTGCCGATCCAGGCCGGTGCGCGATCTCCCGCTTCAACTGCCCACGCGGCTGCTGTCCAGGCGAACAGCAGCACTGTGAGCGCGAGAAGTCTTGATGTCATGGCGATGCTACTCGGTTCAACCAGTTGTCTTCTCTGTGAGATTCGATCCGCAATATTTCATCGACGAGATGTATCTATGAGCTGCGAGAAGGGATTTCGTTCCGTCCGCCCCACATCTCCAGGTGAGCCTCCTCTGCTGCACGACGCACTTTGGAGTGTCTGTTACTAAGCAGCAGACTATCGGGCGAACAAACTCTTGCCCTGATGAGACCGAGATCATCCGCAGCGTCGAACAGGCTCGGATACCAACGCTTCCAATCAGGTAGTAGTCGTTGAACTTCGTCTCGTAGACTCATCTCTCATGCGGATTGTTCATCTCAACCACAATCTATATCAGGCCAATGAACAGCACAACAGGCTACTTCTCGGTCGCGGAAGCACGGCCGCTAATCCAGGCAGCTGCACCCGATCGATACGCGAGTTTACGCATAGCGTGACCGGCCGAATGTCTGCCGGCCCAGCAGATGGTCCATGCGTTGCCTCACCGTGACGTAACGCGATCTGCTTGGCCCAATAATATCGCGATCGGAGCCGTTCGATTGCTCGATTCCAGCGCAATTTTCACCGTCATGGTCAACGGCACCGATAGCAACATGCCCACGGGACCGAAAACCCAGCCCCAGAACACGAGCGAGAGAAACACCACGAGCGTGGACAGACCCAAACCACGCCCCACGACACGCGGTTCGATGACGCCACCGATCGTGATATTGATAACGAAATAGCCCAGGCCGATCATCGCAGCTTGAAAAAAATCTATTTGAACCAATGCCAACACCACTGGCGGAATGGCAGCGATCAAAGAACCTATGCTGGGAACATAGTTGAACGAAAACGCGAGCAGCCCCCAGAGTAATGGAAAATCCAGCCCGAACGCAGCAGTTAGTGCTGCGGCCGCAACACCCGTGACGAGGCTCGCGATTGTCTTAATCCCCAGGTACCGCTGTACCCCACTCGTGAAGCGTTTGAAATAATCAGGGTCGCCACGCGTGGAAGTCAGCACCAATTGTAGCTTTCCGGGAAGGCTCGTTGCTTCAAGCAATAAGAAAATTACAGTGAAAATAATCAAGAAGAAGTTAGCGAACAGTCCTTGCAGCCCACTGAAGAGGTTGGCGACCAACCCCATGGGGGACGCTGGTTGAATTCGATCAAGCAAGTCTCCGATCGAGACTTCCTGCCCGAAGAGCACCGCAATGCCGGTCAGCTTGTCGTTTAGTTGCTGCTCATAGAAAGGTAGGCGCGCGGTAAATTCCGCGATCTGACCGCCGATGAAGATTCCGACGAGCGTCAACACGCTAATGATTAACAGCACGATGATCACCACGGCGAGTCCGGCGGGAACGTGATAGTGCTGCAGCCAGCGCATCAGCGGCATGCAGATGACGGCAAGAAACGCCGCTACGAGAAACGGTACGAGAATCGGGCTCGCCGCCTGCATGCCATAGATCAGCACAATGACGGCGGCGGCCGATATGAGCGCAGTCGCACCCGAGCCTGGCTTTGCTGAGGAGTCGATGTGTGTCTCCTAGAGTCTGCAGATCGAACTGTACGCGCTCCGGTGACGATACCCAAGCATTCCCGGGTAGGCGCCGCAGCTCAGTCGCAGGGCTTTGCCGACAAGGCCTGACGCTGCCGGCTTCAACGTTGGACGCTGATCCGCTAGCGAATAAAGCCCATGCTCTCGAGCTTGATTACGATCCGATGGGCGGCCAGATCCGGGGTAAGATTCGTCGTATCGATCCGCATCTCCGGATCGTCTGGGTCTTCATAGGGATCGTCGATTCCCGTAAACCCCTTGATTAGTCCGGCACGCGCCTTAGCATAGAGACCCTTGCGATCACGGCTTTCGCATACCTCCAGCGGCGTTGCAACGTGTACTTCGAGAAAACCACCGAGGGGTTCGATAAGGTCCCGGACCAAACGCCGAGTGGCTGAATAGGGCGCGATAGGCGCGCAGAGAGCAATTCCGCCATTTTTCGTAATCTCGCTTGCAACGTAGCCGATGCGCAGAATATTGAGATCGCGGTGCTCTTTGGAGAATCCCAGCTCACTCGACAGGTTCTTACGGACGATATCACCATCGAGCAACGTGATCTGCCGCCCGCCTAACTCCAGCAACTTCACCATCAGAGCGTTGGCGATTGTCGATTTCCCGGACCCGGAGAGCCCAGTGAAAAAAACCGTGAAGCCCTGCCGATAGCGCGGGGGATGAGTTTTGCGAAGCTCGGCGATGACTTCAGGAAACGAAAACCACTCCGGAATCTCCAGACCTTCGCGGAGACGCCGGCGCAACTCAGTACCGGAGATCTGTAGAATCTCGGTGCCTTCCGCAACCTCATCTTGAGGTTGATACTCTGCGCGATCTTCCACGTACACCATGTTCTTAAACGGTACCATCGTGATATCGAGTTCATCGGCGTAGCTCTGCATAAGCTCTTGCGCGTCATAGGGACCGTAAAACGGCTTGCCGTTACTGTCTACACCAGGTCCGGCATGATCGCGGCCAACGATAAAGTGAGTGCAGCCATAATTCTTGCGAATCAAAGCATGCCACAAGGCCTCCCTCGGGCCCGCCATGCGCATTGCCAACGGTAGCAAGCTCAGCATCGTGGTTTGATCCGGATAGTGATGCAGCACCTGCTCGTAGCAACGTACACGCGTAAAGTGATCCACATCTCCCGGCTTCGTCATCCCGACGACTGGATGAATCAGTAGATTGGCCTCCATCTCCTTGGCAGCGCGAAAAGTCAGCTCCTGATGAGCCCGGTGCATGGGGTTGCGGGTCTGGAACGCTACGACTCGCCGCCAACCGAGCTTCGCGAAGCGCTCTCTGACTTGTGCCGGAGAATCACGTAAGTGCTTAAAATCGTAATGATTCGGAGCCTCGACGCCGTACAAACGTCCGCCCAGATAGACGTCGTTCGCCTGGTCGTTGAGGTAGCGGACTGCGGGGTGAGCCTCATCAGCCGAGCCGAATACCGCAAGCGCCTCAGCCTTCTTGTCGGGGCAGAAACTGCTCTCGACGTCCATCGTCGCGATCAGCACTCCTTCGTGATCTCGCAACGCGATACGCACGCCCGGCTCGACCGAATCCGCGAACTTCTCGGTAACGTCCAGCGTAATCGGCATGGGCCAGAGCACACCGTCGACTAGGCGCATATTCTCGAGCACTGCGTTATAGTCGGCGACCCCCATGAAGCCCTCCAGTGGAGAGAAAGCGCCATTCAGGAGCATCTCCAGATCGCAGAGCTGGCGCATACTCAGATCCCACGACGGGATATCCCTCGCGCGGGTTTTCTCAGCCTCGACGGCCTGCCCTGTCAGATACAGATTCTTTAACTCCCCTCCGTGGGGTTTCTTGAAGGCTCCCATGATCTCTCCGTAGTTCTGAATGTGAGCATCGACGACCGCCGGATGCTAATTTTGAAATAACTGCTCCGCAGCAAGATGAATCCCTGCCGCATTGATTGCCGGCAGATAGACCGCTTCGTACTCGCGAATCTTTAGTGTCTTCTTGACGATGTTTTCAAGATTCGCGCGTTTTTCTTCTGGGCCCTCGCCCTTGCCGATACCACCGCCAAACTCAACAATCGTGTCCACGCCTCGATCTAGTGCCGTGTTCATGCAGCCGAGCCAGCGCACCGGATTGAAGAGTTGGAAAAACAGCCGCGAGCGTATCGCATCTGCATTCGGCTCATGCACGTCTCCGGTGTAATTCGATAACACGTCCACCGCCAGCGTCCCAAACTCGGCGTCTGCCAGGATGCCGCGAAAACGTCTTGCCGCATTCACCATGAGGTAGGTATGAAACGCGCCCTCCGTCGGTAGCCTGAACCCCCGTTTCCTCGGGAACCTTGCCGCGAGGTCCTCCGTCAGCGCATCCAGATCACCGTCCTCGCCTGCGATAACCGTCTGCTCGGGTAGATTACAGCCGCCGATGGCACAGTAATGTTTGGCCGCCAGCGCAGCAGCGGATGGCAGATCCAGCGTTGTCGCAAGCATGCTGCCCTGACCCAACTCGCTCATGAGCTCGCCCCGGTGCTGCACGAGTCTCACGGCGTCTTCAAAACTGAGCGCCCCACCAATAGCGAGCGCCGTAT
This sequence comes from Gammaproteobacteria bacterium, assembly GCA_004357505.1. Classification (GTDB taxonomy): domain Bacteria; phylum Pseudomonadota; class Gammaproteobacteria; order Steroidobacterales; family Rariloculaceae; genus SMWC01. The sequence goes on from SMWC01000069.1 coordinate 6,649, forward strand.
ATTCACCAAGGCTGTGGCCGGCTAATAGAACGGGTACGATCGCTTGATCTTCTCCACCCAAGCTCTGAAATGACGCCAGGCAGGCCATCTGATGAGTGATCAGTGCGGGCTGTGTATACCGGGTCAGGTCCAACTGCTCATCGGGATCGGCGAAACAGAGTTTCGCCATGTCATAGCCGACGACCTCGCTGGCTCTGCCGAATATTTCCCTCGCGCTCTCGAACTCCTCCACTAGATCGGAACCCATCCCGCGATATTGAGAGCCCTGCCCGGGAAAGATAAAAAATATTTTACGCTCGACCTCAGACACGAGAATGGCCCCACATGGCTCGATACCAAAAGCCCGCCAGGATACGCGGACGGTCAGCCTATCTCAACTGACCGGGTCGCGGAGAAAGGCTTGGGCGAGCTTCACCCAGTAGGTCGCGCCAAGCGTGACCACGTCATCGTTGAAGTCATAGCCCGGGTTATGAATCATGCACGTGCCATCACCCGCGCCATTGCCAATTAACACATTACATCCCGGTTTTGCCTCCAGCATGTACGCGAAGTCCTCGGAGAATAGCACGGGGTCCGATTGCGCATCGACGTTCTCTGTGCCGACTATCGCAGCCGCCACGTCGGCAGCCAAGCCTACCGCGGCAGGACGATTGACGACTGCCGGATAACCGCTGACAAATTCTACCGCGCCGCGAGCACCCAGACCGATACAAACACCCTCAACGACCTCGGCGACCCTGACTTTGAGCAATTCGCGCACTTCTCGGTCGAAGCAGCGGATGCCGCCGCCTAGCAACACCTGGTCTGGAATGATGTTATACGCATCGCCGCCATGAATCCTCGTCACACTGACTACCGCTGCATGGAGCGGATCGATGTTTCGGCTCACGATACTCTGCAGCGCGGTGACAACCTGGGCAGCGGCGTGCACCGGATCGACGCCCTGATGAGGCAACGCACCATGAGCGCCGCGCCCTTCAATGACGATGTCGAAACAATCCAACGAAGCCATCATGGCCCCCGGCCGCATCGCAAATCGGCCTACGTCCAGACCTGGCCAGTTATGCATGCCGAAAACGGCCTCGACAGGAAAGAGCTTGAATAGCCCATCATCCATCATGACCTTGGCGCCGCCCGCAGCTTCTTCGGCAGGTTGAAAGATAAACCGGATCGTGCCTGCGAATTCTTCGGATTCTGCAAGAAAACGGGCAGCGCCGAGCAGCATCACCGTGTGGCCGTCGTGTCCACACGCATGCATCTTGCCGTCGTAGCGAGAGCGATGGGAAAAAACATTGGTCTCCTGCAACGGCAGCGCATCCATGTCGGCGCGCAGCCCGATTGCCGGACCGTCACCTGTGGAAAGGGTTCCGACGACTCCCGTTGTCGCCAAACCGCGATGCACCTCAAGCCCCCACTCCGTAAGACATTCAGCCACCAGATTGGCGGTTCTCTCTTCCTCATAGGCGAGTTCCGGATGGGCATGGATGTCTCGACGCAAGGCGATCAGCTTGTCTCTATTGGCAGCAATTTCCGGGATAATATTCATACACAGATCTCGTCTTCGGCGTTAACTCGCTACTTGGCTCAGGATACCGAATTTTAACGCAGGACTGAGGTCATTAGGCGCCGATCTGAAAAGCTTGACGAGGTTTATTGAAATCTCAGAGACGCTGCGTTAAATAGACGGACCATGAACGCCATCGGAACCGACAGCACCAGTCAAAAACGTAGCCTGCTCTCGATCAGCAAGTTGCAAGCGTTTCTCATCCATCTTACTGGTAGCGCCCTCGTGGTTGGAACGCTGTGCGCAGTCATATTCTTCGTCTGGTACCCGGCCCCCTACTTCGCGGCGAAAGGCGCATCAGGAGTGCTCCTGGTTCTTATCGGCGTGGATCTCATTCTCGGGCCCACACTGACGCTGATCCTCTTCAGGCCACGCAAACCGGGGCTCGTGTTCGACTTGTCGGTGATCCTCACGATTCAACTCGCAGCACTGGTGTACGGCACTACAACGCTCTACCAGGAGCGTCCCTACTATCTGGTCTTCGCAGTCGATCGATTGGAGATTCTCGCTTACAAGGATGTAGACAGCTCGATGATCGAGTACGAGGAATTGCGCCGTAAGCCATTTATCGGCCCGATACTTGCGGTAGCCAGTCTCCCCGAGGGTCAGGACGAGTTTCAGCGATTGCTCGAAGAGACCGCGTTCGAGGGTAAACCCGACATAGAGCGGCGACCTGAGTTCTGGAGCCCCTACGCGAACCGCAGCGACGATGTGATTGCACGAGCGAGGAGTCTCGCGGAACTGCTAGAGAGATACCCGGAAACTCGGACCGAGATCTCGAA
>SMWC01000070.1 GCA_004357505.1 Gammaproteobacteria bacterium
CGTACTCAATCGTGTCGCCACCATGCTTCGCAGACATCACCTTCGTCAGCGCCGCCGTCAACGTCGTCTTGCCATGATCGACATGACCTATCGTCCCAACATTGACATGCGGCTTCGTTCGGTTGAATTTTTCTTTGGCCACGATTTATTACCTCTCAAAATTCTCTAAGTAATAGTCGCTAATCTTCTCATGCGGATGATCGACTAGGTTCTATTTTTGATTATGGGCTCCGCAACGTTGGCGGGTACTCGGGAATACTGACCGAACTCCATCGTGTATGTCGCGCGCCCTTGACTCATCGAGCGTAAATCAGTCGCGTAGCCGAACATCTCGGCTAGGGGCACGTCCGCACGGATGATCTTTCCCGACGGCGAATCCTCAATCTCATGGAGCACGCCTCGGCGGCGGCTCAGGTCACCATTGACATCGCCCATATAGTCCTCTGGTGTAACCACTTCGACTTTCATCACCGGTTCCAGGAGAACCGGCTTGGCTTTCGCCGCACCATCCTTGAAGGCCATGGACCCTGCAATCTTGAACGCGATCTCGCTGGAATCCACATCGTGGTAGGAACCATCATATAGCGTCACCCTGCAATCTAGGACGGGATAGCCCGCAATGACCCCGTTTCCCATCTGCTCCTGGACACCTTTGTTTACAGCCGATATGAATTCCTTCGGCACAGCACCACCAACGATCTTGTTGACAAATTCATAGCCTGATCCCGACGGCAGAGGCTCTAAGCGTAGATAGACATGGCCATACTGCCCGCGACCGCCAGTCTGTCGAACGAATCTTCCTTCCTGCTCGACTGTAGTACGTATCGTCTCTCGATACGCTACTTGCGGCCTGCCGACGTTAGCCTCAACGTTGAACTCGCGCTTCATCCGATCGACGATAATCTCCAGATGAAGCTCGCCCATACCGGAAATAATAGTCTGCGCTGATTCCTCATCGGTATGCACACGAAACGACGGATCCTCCTTCGCGAGCTTACTCAGTGCGGCGCCCATCTTGTCCTGATCTGCCTTCGTCTTTGGCTCGACTGCGATGGATATAACTGGCTCCGGAAACTCCATGCGTTCCAATTGGATGGGCTGCTTTAGATCGGTGAGGCTGTCACCCGTGGTGACGTCTTTGAGCCCCACGGCCGCCGCAATGTCCCCAGCGCGCACTTCCTTTAATTCCTCGCGATCATTGGCGTGCATCTGCAATAAGCGGCCGATACGCTCACGTTTTCGTTTTCCCGGATTATAAATCGTATCTCCTGAACTCAAGACCCCAGAGTAGACTCGGAAGAATGTTAAGTTCCCGACAAAAGGATCCGTCGCAATTTTGAACGCGAGAGCTGCGAACGGCTCATCATCCGAAGCCAATCGCTGGATCTCCGAGTCATCGTCCGCGACACCCTTGACCGGTGGACGGTCCTCCGGCGAGGGCAGATAATCGATGACGGCATCCAAGACCGCCTGAACGCCCTTATTTTTGAAAGCCGAGCCACACAATACCGGTGTGACCTCTCCGGCAATGCACCGTGACCGCAAGCCACGCTTGATTTCATCCTGAGTAAGCGTCCCCTTGTCAACGTATTTCTCAAGTAGTTGATCATTGCCTTCAGCGGCAGCCTCAATGAGTTTCTCCCGCCATTCAGTCGCCAAAGCTACTAGATTCTCTGGAATCTCTCCCTCCTCAAATTGAGTGCCCTGACTCGCGTCGTCCCAGGTAATGGCTTTCATTTTCACCAGATCAACGACACCTTGAAAGGTGTCCTCGGCACCGATGGGGATTTGTATCAAGACCGGCGTGCCCTTCAAGCGCTCCTCGATTTGCGACACGACACGAAAGTAGTCGGCGCCGGCCCGGTCCATCTTGTTGATGAACGCCATTCGCGGTACATCGTATCGGTTGGCCTGACGCCAGACCGTCTCCGACTGCGGTTCCACGCCGCCGACCGAGCAAAATACCGCAAGCGCACCATCAAGTATTCGAAGGCTGCGCTCCACTTCAATCGTAAAATCGACGTGACCGGGAGTATCGATAATATTGATGCGGTACTCGGGCCGACTCTGGTCCATGCCTTTCCAGAAACAGGTAGTCGCAGCAGAGGTAATGGTAATTCCGCGCTCCTGTTCCTGTTCCATCCAGTCCATGATGGCTGCGCCGTCGTGTACCTCACCTAGCTTGTGAGAGACGCCCGTATAGAAAAGGATTCGCTCAGTCGTAGTAGTCTTGCCGGCATCGATGTGAGCCATGATGCCGATATTGCGATAACGCTCGATAGGGGTCTGCCTTGCCACGTCCTTGCCTCAAATCCATTGACTACCACCGGTAGTGGGCGAACGCCTTATTGGCCTCGGCCATCCGGTGGGTGTCCTCTCGCTTTTTAACTGCAGACCCTCGGTTTTCGGCGGCATCCATGAGTTCGTGTGCTAGACGCAGCGCCATCGTTTTTTCGGACCGCTTCCGCGCCGCATCGATTGCCCAGCGCATTGCCAGGGTCTCTCTGCGCGTCGCCCGAACTTCTACGGGCACCTGATAGGTTGCACCACCTACGCGTCTGGATTTCACTTCGACCGACGGCTTGATGTTGTCCAACGCTTGGCCCAGAATTTCGAGCGCCTTCTCCTTATCGTGCCCGGATCGGTCGGCGATTCTCTCAAGCGCGCGATAGACGATCTGCTCTGCGACCGATTTCTTACCACTCAGCATGATCATGTTGATGAATTTCGCAAGCCGCTGATTGCCGTATTTCGGGTCGGGCAACACGGTGCGGCGCGGCGCTCGGTTTCGTCTCGACATGACTCAGCTCTTTGGACGCTTAGATCCGTATTTGGATCGGCTTTGGCGACGATCACTTACACCGGCGCAATCCAAGGTTCCCCGTATGACGTGATAACGCACGCCCGGCAGATCCTTCACACGACCACCACGAATCAGCACGATCGAGTGCTCCTGAAGATTGTGTCCCTCGCCGCCGATATAGCTCGTCACCTCGAAGCCGTTCGTCAACCGGACTCGGGCCACCTTGCGCATCGCGGAGTTGGGCTTCTTCGGCGTGGTGGTGTAGACCCGCGTACAGACACCGCGTTTCTGCGGCGAGGCCCCGAGCGCCGGAACCTTGCTCTTAGCTCTCCTTTTCGATCGCGGCTTGCGAACCAGTTGATTTGTCGTCGCCATCTCTTACCTATAAATAAAGATCGGCCCGCTGCCGGTTCTCGGCATCCGGGCCTCATTACAATTGCCTCCAGCGACCTGCTATGAGGCTTCGAGTTTTTCTAGTCAGCGCCTCGCTGACCTTGGGCAGCAGGAAAGTCTAGGGGTCGTCCTCATGGACTGTCAACTAATACTTGTTGCCCCAGCCTCCTCGGTCTTCTCTGCGGCACCTGGGCCCTCTTCCGCATGTGGCTCGACCACTTTTTCCACCGCTGCCGTGCCTTCCACCGCTGCCGTGCCTCTGATCTCTTCCTTCAGGGAGGCCTCCAGTTTCTTCAGTTCCTGGGCCAGAACGTCTTCCTCGCTCCTGCGGCGCTCCTCATGATGGGCGAAGCCCGTGCCAGCCGGAATCAGTCGGCCGACGATTACATTCTCCTTCAGACCTCGAAGGTCATCCTGCATACCGCGAACCGCCGCTTCGGTCAGAACCCGGGTGGTCTCCTGGAAGGAAGCAGCTGAAATGAACGACTCCGTCGCCAGGGAGGCCTTGGTTATTCCCAGCAGGACCGGCTCATACGTTGCCGGATGCCCTCCGTTCGCTTCAAGTTCCTCGTTGGCCTCAAGGACCCTGGCCCGATCAACCTGCTCACCCCGGAGAAAACGTGTGTCACCAGGATCCTTAATCTCTGCTTTGCGTAACATCTGCCGAATGATGACCTCAATGTGCTTGTCATTGATCTTCACTCCCTGCAGCCGGTAGACATCCTGGATCTCGCGAACCAGATAGTCCGCCAGCCGTTCAACGCCCTGCAGGCGCAGGATATCGTGAGGATGCGGCTCACCATCTGCGATCATCTCGCCGCGAGTGACCGTCTCCCCCTCGAACACGTTGAGGTGCCGCCATTTCGGAATCAACTCCTCATGCCGCTCACCGTCGTGCTCGGTAATGACCAGCCGGCGCTTACCTTTGGTTTCCTTACCGAAGCTCACGGTACCGGTGTGTTCTGCGAGAATCGCCGGTTCCTTGGGCTTGCGGGCCTCAAACAAATCCGCTACCCGAGGCAGCCCGCCGGTGATATCGCGAGTTTTTGTGGACTCCTGCGGCAGACGTGCCAACACATCCCCAACCACAACTCGAGCACCGTTCGCCATGCTTAATACCGCACCCGACGGCAGCGCATATACGGCCGGAATATCCGTGTTCGGGAAGCACAGCGACTCACCCTTGTCATCAACTAGTTTAGCTGTCGGCCGATAGTCGGTACCCGCACCGCGCTGGGCCGGATCCAGAACCACGGTGCTGGTCAGTCCGGTGATCTCGTCGACCTGGGTGGCGACGGTTACATCATCAATGAAATCTTCAAACTCGATACGGCCGCTAACCTCCGTTACGACCGGATGAGTATGTGGATCCCAACTCGCGACGAGTTGGCCTGGCTCGACGGAGTCACCATCCTGGATGCTGAGAATCGCGCCATAAGGTACTTTATAGCGCTCGCGTTCGCGGCCGAATTGATCGACCACCGACAGTTCGCAGGACCGGGATATCGCCACCAGATGCCCTTTCTCCTCGTGTTTCACAGTCTTTACGTTGTGCATCCGGATCGTACCGGTCGTTTTAACCTCGACGCTGTTAACAGCAGCGGAGCGGGACGCTGCGCCGCCGATATGGAACGTGCGCATGGTCAGCTGAGTACCGGGTTCGCCGATCGACTGCGCGGCGATGACGCCAACGGCCTCGCCCTTATCGACCAGGCGCCCCCGACCGAGGTCGCGCCCGTAGCACTTGGCGCATACACCGTAGCGCATCTCACAGGTGATGGGCGAGCGCACCAGCAGCTGATCGACGGAGGAGGCTTCAAGCAATTCGACCGCCGCCTCGTCCAGTAGCGTACCAGCCTCCAAGATCACCTTATGGGACGAGGGCGCGACCACATCGACCGCTGTAACGCGGCCCAGAACCCGCTCCCGCAGTGGCTCAACGATGTCACCACCTTCAACCAGAGGTGTCATCATAAGCCCCGCCACGGTGCCGCACTCCGGCCCCGTCACGACGAGATCCTGAGCCACGTCCACCAGGCGGCGTGTCAGATAACCCGAGTTCGCAGTCTTCAAGGCCGTATCCGCCAGTCCCTTACGCGCACCATGCGTCGAAATGAAGTATTGCAATACGTCCAGCCCTTCCCGGAAATTCGCTGTAATGGGTGTTTCAATGATGGAGCCGTCCGGCTTAGCCATCAGGCCGCGCATGCCGGCCAACTGCCGAATCTGAGCGGCGGAGCCCCTCGCACCCGAGTCGGCCATTATATAGATGGAATTGAAAGATTCTTGCTCAATCAGCTTGCCCGCGCTGTCTCTCACGGTCTCTACGCTCAACTTGTCCATCATCGCTTTAGCGACTTGGTCATTGGTCCTCGACCAGATATCCACAACCTTGTTGTAGCGCTCACCGTCAGTGACTAGACCAGAGGCATATTGAGCCTGAATGTCCTTCACTTCTTGCTCGGCGAGGGCCAGTATTTTGGGTTTCTGCTCCGGAACAACCATGTCGTTGACTCCGAAGGAGACTCCAGATCGCGTCGCGTACTCAAAGCCCGTGTACATGAGTTGATCGGCGAAGATGACCGTCTTCTTGATCCCGAGCTGGCGATAACAAGCGTTGATGGCCTTAGAGATCGCTTGCTTGTTCATTGGCTGATTGACGTGATCGAAATTCAATCCAGCTGGCATGATCTCCGAGAGCAGCGCTCGGCCAACGGTAGTTTCAACGAGCCTGGAGCCGGATTCCGAATCATCTTCTTCACCCGCTGCGGCTGTCTTTACGCGAACCTTGATACGTGCGTGTAGCTCGACGTTTCGCGTCTCGTAGGCCCGATGAACCTCGTCGATGTCTGTGAAAACCATACCTTCGCCTTTGGAGTTGATCCGCTCTCGAGTCATGTAATACAAGCCAAGAACCACGTCTTGAGAAGGAACGATGATCGGTTCACCGTTTGCGGGAGACAGGATGTTGTTGGTCGACATCATCAAGGCCCTCGTCTCAAGCTGAGCTTCCAGCGAGAGCGGCACATGGACTGCCATTTGATCGCCGTCGAAGTCGGCGTTGAACGCCGTACACACGAGCGGATGCAGTTGAATGGCCTTGCCTTCAATCAATACCGGTTCGAAAGCCTGGATACCCAGTCGGTGCAACGTCGGCGCCCGGTTCAACATGACCGGATGCTCACGAATCACCTCTTCCAGGATATCCCAGACTTCGGTGCCCTCGCGCTCTACCAATCTCTTGGCGGCCTTGATGGTTGTCGCATCACCGCGAAGCTGAAGCTTCGAGAAGATAAATGGCTTGAACAGCTCCAGCGCTAGTTTCTTGGGCAGCCCGCACTGGTGCAACTTTAGCGTCGGACCGACAACGATCACCGAGCGACCTGAATAGTCGACGCGCTTGCCGAGCAGATTCTGCCGGAAACGCCCCTGCTTACCCTTGATCATGTCAGCCAAGGACTTTAATGGCCGCTTGTTGGTGCCTGTAATCGCTCGTCCACGGCGTCCGTTATCCAACAACGCATCCACAGACTCCTGCAGCATTCGCTTTTCGTTGCGCACGATAATGTCCGGCGCGTTAAGCTCCAGCAGTCGCCGCAGTCGGTTGTTCCGGTTGATGACCCGCCGATAGAGATCGTTCAGATCGGACGTCGCGAAGCGGCCACCATCCAGCGGCACTAAGGGCCTGAGATCCGGTGGCAGTACCGGCAGGACCGTCATGACCATCCAGCTGGGTTGATTCTTCGAGTTCAGAAATGACTCCAAGAGCTTCAGGCGTTTGGAGAACCGCTTGATCTTAGTCTCAGAGTTGGTTCCGGCAATATCCTCGCGAACCTGAACGACTTCCGCGCTCAGATCGAGACTCGTTAGCAGATCGCGAACCGCCTCTGCGCCCATGCGCGCATCGAACTCGTCGCCATACTGCTCCATCGCCTCCAGATAAGTCTCGTCGGTCAACAGTTGACCTCGCTCCAGTGGCGTCATACCGGGATCCACAACGACAAACGCCTCAAAGTAGAGAATTCGCTCGATCTCCCGCAACGTCATGTCCAGCATCAAACCAATTCGCGACGGCAGCGACTTCAGGAACCAGATATGCGCTACGGGACTGGCCAACTCAACATGGCCCATTCGCTCCCTGCGCACTTTCGTCTGAGTGACCTCGACGCCGCACTTTTCGCAAACGACTCCACGATGCTTGAGTCGTTTGTACTTGCCACATAGGCACTCAAAATCTTTAATCGGGCCAAATATTTTCGCGCAGAAAAGCCCGTCCCGCTCAGGTTTGAACGTCCGGTAGTTAATCGTCTCCGGCTTCTTTACCTCGCCGTAAGACCAGGACCTAATCATGTCCGGAGAAGCCAGACCGATCCGAATGACATCGAAGTCCTCAACCGGGGTCTGTTGTCTGAAAAGTTTCAGTAAATCCTTCATCGGAGAATCACCTATTGCGTAGTATTCCGTTTACCTGCGTGCCTTTGTCGCTACGGGTCTATTCCGTCTGCTCCAGCTCTATATTGATGGCTAGCGAGCGAATCTCCTTCACGAGTACGTTGAAGGACTCTGGCATGCCAGCTTGCATCTCATGCGTCCCGTCGACGATATTTTTGTACATCTTGGTACGGCCTTGAACATCGTCTGACTTGACGGTCAGCATCTCCTGGAGTGTGTATGCAGCGCCGTAGGCTTCTAATGCCCACACCTCCATCTCTCCGAACCGCTGCCCACCGAACTGGGCCTTGCCACCCAATGGCTGCTGGGTAACCAGACTGTAGGGACCGGTGGAACGGGCGTGCATCTTGTCATCTACCAAGTGGTTAAGCTTCAGCATGTACATGTAACCGACTGTTACAGGCCTATCGAAAGTTTCGCCCGTACGGCCGTTATATAAGGTCGTTTGTCCTGACTCGGGTAGCCCGGCCATTGCGAGAAGATTCTTGATCTCTGCCTCGCTTGCGCCGTCAAAGACCGGGGTCGCCATCGGCACGCCATGGCTGAGATTCCCAGCAAGTTCGAGCAATTCCTGGTCGTTGAGGCTGTTTAGATCTTCCTTTTGGCCGCCTGTCTTGTTGTAGATATCGTCCAAGAAAGCGCGAATCGAGGCAACAGATTCATCTGCTGCGAGCATCTTACCGATCTTTTTACCTAAGCCCATGGCGGCCCACCCCAGATGGGTCTCGAATACCTGACCGACATTCATACGTGAGGGAACACCCAAGGGATTCAGAACGATGTCGATCGGCGTACCGTCTTCCATGTATGGCATGTCCTCGACGGGGACTATCGTCGAGATCACGCCCTTATTTCCATGGCGGCCGGCCATCTTGTCACCAGGCTGGATACGTCGCTTAACGGCCAGATACACCTTCACCATCTTGAGGACGCCCGGAGCAAGATCATCCCCAGAAGTGATCTTATGCTTCTTCTCCTGGAAGCGGCGCTCGAACTCCTCGCTTTGGGCATGCAGATGCTCCGCTGCCCGCTCTAGCTGGGCGTTGGCTGCGTCGTTCTTCAGGCGAATTTCGAAGCACTTTTTACGGGGTAATTCGTCCAAATAAGCCTTCGTGATTTTCTTGTCCGCCTTCAATCCGCCGGGGCCCCCTGCAGCGATTTTATCGAGCAGCAATGTTTCCACGCGCTGGTAGATATCGGCCTCGAGAATTCGCTGATGATCATCGAGATCCTTACGCACAGCTTCGAGCTCCTGTCTCTCGATCGCGAGCGCCCTGCTGTCCTTCTCGACACCATCGCGGATGAACACACGCACATCGATCACGACGCCATCCATACCCGGCGGTACCCGGAGAGACGTATCCTTCACATCTGAGGCCTTCTCTCCGAAGATCGCGCGCAGCAACTTCTCTTCAGGGGTCAGTTGCGTTTCTCCCTTCGGCGTGATCTTACCGACCAGTATGTCTCCAGCACGAACTTCCGCGCCAATAAAAGCGATACCGGATTCGTCGAGTTTGGTCAGCGCCGTGTCACCCACGTTGGGTATATCAGCGGTAACCTCTTCCGGCCCAAGCTTGGTATCACGGGCCACACAGGTTAGCTCTTCAATATGGATCGTCGTAAACCGATCTTCCTCTACCACTCGCTCGGAGATAAGAATTGAGTCCTCGAAGTTATAGCCATGCCAGGGCATAAACGCGACGAGTAAATTTTGCCCCAATGCTAGTTCGCCCAAGGAAGTAGACGGTCCGTCGGCTAAAACATCGCCGGCCTCAATCACGTCACCCGCGTTTGCCAGGGGTCGTTGATTGATACAAGTATTCTGATTCGAGCGGGTATATTTGGTAAGGCTGTAGATGTCTACACCCGCCTCACCGGCATCCGTCTCGTCGTCGTTTACCCGCACTACGATTCGAGACGCGTCTACCGAATCAATGATGCCACCGCGCCGGGCTAGAACCGTCACACCCGAATCCACAGCAACCGTCCGTTCCATACCGGTTCCGACCAGCGGTGTTTCTGTTCGCAGTGTCGGAACCGCCTGGCGTTGCATATTCGAACCCATCAGGGCTCGATTGGCATCGTCATGCTCCAAAAATGGAATCAGTGATGCTGCCACCGAGACAATTTGCTTCGGCGATACGTCCATATAATCGATCTGGTCCGCCGGCAACATCGCGAATTCATTCTTATGACGGGAGGAGACCAAAGCATCTACGAGCTCGCCTTTCGGCGAGAGCGTAGCGTTCGCCTGCGCAATGACGTACTGCCCTTCCTCGATTGCGGACAGGTATTCAATCTTGCTAGTGACCTTACCCTTGGTCACCTTGCGATAAGGGGTCTCAAGAAAGCCATAGTCATTCGTTCGCGCGTAAACGGCGAGGGAGTTTATCAGCCCTATATTCGGCCCTTCCGGAGTCTCGATCGGACAGACTCGACCGTAATGCGTGGGGTGAACGTCGCGCACCTCGAACCCGGCACGCTCACGTGTCAGCCCACCCGGCCCTAACGCCGATACACGACGCTTGTGAGTGACCTCTGATAGCGGGTTATTCTGATCCATAAACTGGGAGAGTTGACTGGAGCCGAAGAACTCCTTGACAGCCGCAGCTACCGGTTTAGCGTTAATCATTTCCTGCGGCATCAGTCCTTCGGACTCTGCAAGCGTCAGCCGTTCCTTGACCGCCCGCTCGACGCGAACCAGCCCGATGCGAAACGCGTTCTCGGCCATTTCCCCAACACTGCGTATACGACGATTGCCCAGGTGATCGATGTCATCCACCGTCCCATTCCCGTTGCGGATATCGACGAGAGTCTGCAGTACCGCGATAATGTCATCCTTACTGAGAATGCCTTCGCCTTCGGACTCCGAACGTCCGATCCTGCGGTTGAACTTCATCCGGCCTACCGCCGACAGATCGTAGCGGTCAGGATTGAAGAAGAGATTCTGGAACAGATTCTCTGCTGCATCTTTGGTAGGTGGTTCACCAGGACGCATCATTCTGTAGATCTCGACCAGCGCTTCAAGTCGTGTCTGACTGGAATCGATCCTCAGTGTATTGGAGATAAACGCACCGCGATCGAGGTCATTTACGAACAAAGTTTCCAGTTTTTTGACGCCGGCCGAGATGAGGTTCTCTACCGACTCCGCAGTTAGAAGTTCATTCGCGCTGGCCAGAAGCTCGCCTGTTTCCTGGTCGACAATATCGTGCGCAAGTATTCGTCCTTCAAGATACTCCGGCTGCACATCGAGATGCTTGACCTTGGCCGCCTGCAACTCGCGGATGTGCCGCACGGTGATACGACGATCCTTCTCGACGATCATCTTTCGGCCAACTTTGATGTCGAAACTGGCCGTCTCGCCTCTGAGCCGGTCAGCGATCAGTTTTAGCTGGATACCCTTGGAAGATAGAGTGAACAGATTTGTCTCGAAGAAGATATCGAGTATCTCCTCATTGGTGTAGCCGAGCGCGCGCAATATAATGGTTACCGGCAGCTTGCGTCGGCGATCGATACGCACGAATACGCAGTCTTTCGCATCGAACTCGAAATCCAACCATGATCCCCGATACGGAATAACTCGGGCAGAAAATAGGAGCTTCCCAGACGAGTGCGTCTTGCCTTTGTCATGATCGAAGAACACCCCGGGTGACCGGTGTAACTGCGAAACAACGACTCGTTCCGTCCCGTTGATCACGAAAGTGCCGTGATTGGTCATCAATGGCATCTCGCCGAGATAAACCTCCTGCTCGCGTATGTCTTTAACCTTCTTCTTGCTACCCGAGGCTTCTTTGTCATAGATGACGAGCCGAACGAGGACACGCAGAGGGGCAGCGTAAGTGAGTCCTCGAAGCTGACATTCTTTCACGTCGAAACCTGGCTCCCCGAGGCGATAACTCACGTATTCCAGCGCCGCATTACCGGAATAACTGACAATCGGAAAAACGCTATTAAAGGCCGAGTGCAGCCCCCTATCCTCGCGTTCCCCCGGTTCAGCTTCCTGCTGCAGAAACTTGTGATAGGACGAAAGCTGAATCTCAAGTAGGTAAGGGACGTCCAAGACGCTTGGAATCTTCCCGAAGTTTTTCCGAATACGCTTTTTCTCAGTAAACGAATACGCCATCGCGGGTTTCCTCGACTACGGTAAGTCAGTTCGTGCAGCTGCACGTTCGCGGTTATAAGATGTAGGATCCAGCCGCCCCAAAACGGCCAGGCTCCCTGCACAAGCAGATCTCGCCCATACCCCCACTGAGGGATGAGCTGCCACGCTGGCGGGCAATCGGCTGCGCCGTATCACTTGATCTCGACGCTTGCGCCTGCTTCCTCCAGCTGTTTCTTCAACTCCTCTGTGTCGTCCTTGGATACGCCCTCCTTGACGGTCTTCGGCGCGCCTTCGACGAGGTCCTTCGCCTCCTTAAGGCCGAGGCCGGTGATGGTTCTCACCACCTTGATAACCGCGACCTTATTCTGACCGTAGCTGTTCAAAACAACGTCGAACTCGGTCTGCACTTCTGCAGCTTCCGCGTCCGCGCCAGCAGCTCCGGCCGCCGCAACGGCGACCGGCGCCGCAGCTGATACGCCCCACTTATCCTCGAGCGCCTTCACCAGATCGACGATCTCCATAATCGGCTTGTTGCTCAGCTCTTCGATGAGCTCCTCATTCGATAAAGCCATCCTAATAATCTCCTTGGGTCGATAGTTAATAAGTTTCGTCTGACGTTTTACCAACACACTACGAGGTTTGATCACTGCGAGCCTGTAGCGTTCGTGCCAACATCACCGGCGGCTCAGCCAATGTGCGGACCAGCTGTGTTAGCGGCGCTTGCAGCAATCGAAGCAGTATCGCGCGAGCCCCATCCAGCGTCGGCAAAGCGGCCAGGCGATCGAGATCGGAGGCGCCATAGAGTTCTCCGCCGATCGCGACTGAGACGGTTACCAGCTTATCGTGATCCTTCGAGAAGTTCTTAATGACACGCGCGGCCGCACCAGGATCCTGCCGCGAAAAAGCGAGTAGCAGAGGCCCATGGAAAGAATCCTGCAGACACTGAAAGTCCGTCCCTTCCACGGCCCGGCGGGCCAA
>SMWC01000006.1 GCA_004357505.1 Gammaproteobacteria bacterium
TCAAGGATGCCGGGACGATCGTCGCTATCAATAAAGACGCAGAAGCACCCATCTTCGATCTCGCAGACATTGGCCTGGTCGCAGACCTTTTTACCGTGCTGCCCGATCTCATCGATACTCTGAAATCGTAGGGCCCTCGGATAAGAAGTTGCGGCAATCGGATAAGACGGCCGCCCCCTCACCTCACTAAGCTTTGCTTCTCGATCAACCGGACCAGGAGTTACAGCAGTGGGACAGACGCTCTATCCGACGGCCAAACGGTCCAGCAGACTGCGGGACGCGATGCTCGACGCCCCCAAGCTGACTGCCGTCATCTATCAATACGAGCATGGCTTGATCATCGAACTGTCCGATGGACGCATGCGCTCCGTGTCTCGTGCGCACTGTGATCCCGGACAGGCCGCGATTCACGCAGCCGTGCAATGGGCCAAACGGCGCGGAGCGAGTTCCGTGGTAGTCCATGATTGATGTTTCCGTGCCCCGAGGCGTCGCGTCCATTAGTCTAGTGGAGATTAAGGAAGTAGACGCGATGCTGCGCGCGATTCAACTACTGCGGCAGAGCGAACAAGCTCGAGCGCGGGATCGCGGAGGCGTTCTGGTGGGAAGACTGGATCCAGACGGCAAGAAATTCGGCGCCTTCAGCCTCGGCTTATTAGATGGCGTACGCACCATCGCGGGCGGGGAGAACGGCATCCTGAGACTGCTTGCCTATCTGCTCATGCTCTGTGAGACGGATCCCGGTCGCGCCCCCGAAGCCGCCGAGCGAATCCTCAGCCTTGAGCGACATGAGAATCTCCGCAGCTATGTCGACCGTGGGCGGCAAACGGTCTTCGATGTAGTCATGGGCGTGGAGAACGGGCCTGGGGGGTTTGCGCGACTGCTGCTGTCCGAAATTTCGTCCTGCACCGCGCATTGAACTTCGGCTCTATTCCTTTTCCAATCTGCCGAGCCAACTTTGAATCTTCGTAGCCTGAAAATCGTAGAACGGATTGTAACGAAGCCGAAGAAAGTAGTTGGGCGTCAACGCTAGAACGCTGCGCTCACCGCGGGGCGCTATCGCGCCCAATACCAGCCTGGACTCAGTCGCTCCCGACTCTGTAGCGCTTCCGTCACCATAAAGCGGATCGGCAGGCCGGAACGGTATGGCGATATGCGAAAGGGAGAACACGCCTGGAGGCCAGGCGAGTCTAAGCTCGTCCTCGACAGCGGTGCTCTCCCCCGCTGGCAGACGGATAATCTCCACCTCTGACCCGGAGCTATCCCGGTTACTCAGCACGGTCACGGAAAAACTCAGCGGAGCCCGCTCAAGCATTAACTCGACGGGGTCATCCACTGGAGCACCCATCATCTGCAGCACGGTGCTGCTGCGGTTGACATCGTAGATTACGAGCTCGCTGCCGTTCTCGGCTTACGCGTTGTACAAAAAGTCCACGGCCGCAGCGCCATTGACCGTATCGTCGACCATGGACTGAAAAGACAGAATTGGCGGCAGCCTCGCGACGCGTCCGGGGTCGGCTAGGAGACGTTGTGTGCGCCGGGACAACTGGTAGATCTGCCAGCCTGCGTTTTTGGGAAACGACGTGAATTTGAACGGGTCGATCTCCGGCAGGATATCCTGCCACTCGAACTTGTCGAAATAAGGCAGCCACGAAACCCCATGGTGCAAGTTCGCGAGTCGTGCAAACGAGGTAACGGCAATGGCCGGAGAGAGCAGTACCAAGCTGTCGGGACAAAGGTAACTCTCATCATCATCGCATCGCAGCGCGTAGTGGACGGCGAGCAGCGCGCCATTCGAATAGCCGACGAGCACGAGGGGCTGCCCGGGTGCTATCAGCGTCTGTGCATGACGGACAGCAATGCGCACGACTGCGGCCCAGTCTTCCCAGTCCGCGTGCACGAGCCCACCGACCGCGAAGCCATGCCCGGGCATGCGCGGCACCACGGCATGGTAGCCCTGATCGACAAACAAGTCAGCCGTCGCCAGCAGGCTATAGGGTGAATCGGTGAGGCCATGAAGCATGACCGCAACGCCCCGCGCAGTAGACGGAGAAGCGACATAGGAATAATTCCAATTCGCCTCGAGATTATCCGGGTAGGTACGACTCGTGGAGAGATGGCGATCGAGCAGCCACTCGCCTTGATGCTGGGTATCGACCCTGTTGTACAACTCCACTGCCAGCAGCGCCTCGATGTCCTGATAGGCTTGCCAGTCGAATCGTGATTCCTGGTCGGCGGTGAATTCGGCAACGAAACGAACGCGATGCTCCGGCCCGAGCTCCAGCTGGTTGCGAGAGTCAAAAGCGCGGACGAGATAGATCGTCGCTACGAGCGCAAACATGCCCGCCGCGACGTACAAACAGCTTCGCACGATCCGCGCGCGCACTACGCTCGAAGACTTGCCATCACGCGCCACGAAGCTACCTTAGATACATGGCATCATAGGCGCAAGCGTGAACCCCATGACTGAGCGGTACGCGGTTGCATGACGACACCCGGCTGGATCATCACCCTGCTGTTTCTCGCGGACCTCGGTATCCGCGTCGGACTCTGTGTGCGGGTGATTATGCGGCGGCGTCCGCCATGAAGCTTGCCGACTGGGCGAGTCGTAGCCGCACGCTGCAATTTGCCGATAACGTCGCGCGACTTTTGAGCCCACTGCTCTAGCCTTTAGAATGCGCAACATGCACGATATCCGTTGGCGCGACTATGCTGTTTGAACCCACGACCCTCGCGGCCACCTCGTCGGCGCTAGTTGAGGCGATCAAACCCTATGGGTGCGATGCGGACGCTCTGTTTCGGCAAGCCGGCCTCGAGAAGAGCGCGATAACGGTGCCCGGCGCACGTTACCCGTTGGCCGCCGTGAATCGCCTCTGGCAACTCGCTCGGGAAGCGACCGGCGATCCGTGCATCGGGCTCTTCATCGGTCGCAGCTTGCGCCCGACGGCGCTGCATGCCCTGGGCTTCGCATGGCTCGCGAGTCCGAATTTGCTACAGGGTTTGGAGCGCATGGCGCGTTACGCGCGGATCGTGAATTCGGGATTGACGACCGAGATCATCGTCGAGGGGAATCGCGTGCGCGTGGTTCGCGAGGTCGAGTCAGTCCAGTGTGACGTAGCCGTGGACGGCTTTCTCGCGGCGGTGGTCAAGATGTGCCGAGCCATGTCAGACGTGGAGTTCGCGCCCGAACTCGTCACGATCAAACATGCCGACAACGGTCACATCGACCAATACATCGATTACTTTAAATGCCCGGTAACTTTCGGCGCCGACGAAGACGCCCTTCATTTCAGCTTGGCGACGTTGCAAGCGCCCGTGCCCGCCGGGAATCTGGATCTTGCGCATGCAAACGACCGAGTCGCAGAACGTTACCTCGCCAGTCTTGATCCGAACCTCGTGCAGGATAAGGTTCGAGAAATACTCCTGGATCTCATGCCTTCCGGGAAGGTCACTCAGAACGTGGTTGCGGGCCAGCTTCACCGGAGCGTCAGCTCGCTGCAGCGACAGCTACAATCCGAAGGCGTTAGCTATCGGCAAATTCTTGAAGACACGCGGCGTGCTCTGGCGACACAATTCGTCCGGGAGGAGCGCTATTCCCTAAGCCAGATCGCCTATCTACTGGGATTCTCGGACCAGGCGAATTTCTCGCGGGCCTTCAAACGTTGGACCGGCGAGACCCCGACGGGTTTTCGCACTGCTAGTCGTCCCTGAGATGCCTCGTCCGTTGGCGCGCAAAGGCAAGATTTTCGTGCGAACTTACACTAAGCTCTGAAGCCTATAAGACATTCGGATAGCCTGAAGACGAGTCGAGCAGCCAATAGTGCCTGCCTCAGACGGGCAGAGGAGCGCCACCATGAGGATGCTACTGGTAACGATATGGGCCGCGGTGGGATGCGGAATTTCGGTCGCGCAGGATACCGCGGGTGAAGCGGACGTGGAAGCGACCTATGAAATGCTCCGCGGCTTCATGTCGGTCGAACGCGAAACGATGATTGCCGAAGAACTGCGGTTGTCCGAAACGGAGCGCGACGGTTTCTGGCCGCTCTACGACGAATATCGCGCGGAGATCGAAGAAATCCAGGACCGGTACGCGGTACTGATCACCGATTATGCAGCCAACTACGGTGCGCTGAGCGATGATCTGGCCGAACACATGATCGATGAGTACTTCTCCGTCAAGCGCGATACGCTCGATGTCCGCCAGGACTATGTCGATCGTTTTACGGATATCATGTCGATTCAGAAGCTGGCTCGCTTCTATCAGATTGAGAACAGAATAGACAATATCGCAGACATGCTGCTCATGAGGCAGATCCCGCTGACCGACGTGCCGGGCCCCGTGCAGCGCGGACAACGCTGAGTCTCGGCAGAACACCGCAAGGAGGTCAGCCCTCATGTGCGAAAACGCTCGCCAGTGGACTCTTTGGGCCGTAGCACTCCTGCTTGCTTGCACCTCAGGCTTCGCACAGGACGAGCCGCCCACCGACCTTCCGCCTGAGACGACTGAAGAAGCGGATCCCGTCCCGGAGGATCTGCTGGACCGCGGTACCCCTCGCCGCGCGGCGCGTGGTTTTCTGTTGGCGGTGGCCGAGGGCGATTATGAGCGGGCGGCCGAGTACCTGGACCTGCGCAACCTACCGCGGGGTATCAGCGAGGCCGACGGGCCGTCTCTAGCCGAGGATCTGGACATCGTGCTGCAGAGACACCTCTGGATCGATCAAGAGGAACTCAGCAATGAGATCGACGGCATGATCCTCTCCGGGACCGCGGGCCGCTGCTCGGCCACCTGACTCTCGCCCGCTGCGTCATCTGCTGCGGCAGGCGGATCGGTCGGCTCGGTATTCACGTCGGGGTTACTCCCGGCCACGTATTCAAGCGGCCTCTGGCGACGTAGTTGGCCCGGTGGATTCCGTAGCGGAATCGCCTTCCGTTACCCAGAGCTCTACCAGTTCGTATCCCAATACCAGAACCACCGCGCCGACGAACAGGCCGACGATGCCCGAGAGAAGCATGCCGCCGATCGCACCGAGCAGGACCACGAGCATCGGCACGTCCATGCCTCGGCCAAGCAGTAAGGGTTTCAAGACGGCGTCACTGAAACTCGCGAGGACGCTCCAGATCGCGAACAGGGTAGCCGTCAGCGGATCGGCAACCGAGAAAACGTACACGATGATCGGGCCGAGAACCAGTATCGGCGGCAATTGGATGATCGCGAGCACCAACACCAAGAACATCCAAATGCCGGCAGCGGGAACGCCTGCGGCCACGAGACCGACCGCGGCCAATATCGACTGGATGACCGCTACTCCGAGCACGCCTTGTGCCACGCTGCGCACCGTCGCTTCGGATAATGCCATGAGCTTGGGCCCGCGGGGACCGACGAGCCGATTCACGACGGCCCGCGTGCCGGCCACGCTCGCATCGGCACTTGCCAGGAAGAGTCCCGCGATGATGATAGATAAGATCATCTGAATTATCCCGCTACCTATGCCTGCGGCAGCACCGACCAACGCGTTGCGCAAGCCTTCGAGTTGCGGTGCGTACTTCTCCGCCACCGCAGTCAGACTTTCCGACGCGAGCTGCCAGGCCGAGTAGA
>SMWC01000071.1 GCA_004357505.1 Gammaproteobacteria bacterium
CGGCCTGGTCCGCGATGTTTTTCAGCAACGGCACATGCTGCGGTTGCGCGGCAACATGGGAATCGGGCACGTGCGTTATCCGACAGCCGGTAGCGCCAGCCTGGCGGAAGCGCAGCCGTTCTACGTCAACTCGCCCTATGGCATTTGTCTCGCTCACAACGGCAATTTGGTCAATGCTGAAGAGCTCAAACGCTTAGTGACGCAACGCGATCGCCGGCATCTCAATACGACCTCCGACACCGAAATACTACTCAATGTCTTCGCCCATGAATTGGCTCAGCAGGCGCCCAATGGCCTTACCCCTGACGCGATCCTCAAGGCCGTAGAAGGGGTCCATCGCCGTTGTTCGGGTGGCTATGCGGTGGTGGCGATGATCATCGGCTATGGCATCGTCGCGTTCCGAGATCCACACGGAATCCGGCCGGCGGTCCTTGGTGTGCGTGAGACCGAGCGTGGTGTGGAGCGGATGGTTGCCTCGGAAAGCGTTGCGCTCGACGCCCTGGGCTTCGACGTGGAGCATGACATTCGACCGGGTGAGGCCGTCTTTATCGGCACAGATGGAGCCGCTCATAGTCGCGAGTCGGCTGAGCCCGCAGGATACTCACCGTGTATTTTCGAATTTGTCTATTTTGCGCGACCCGATTCGATTATCGATCGACTATCCGTCTACAAAGCTCGTTTGCGTATGGGTGAGCAGCTTGCGGCGAAGATCCTACGACTGCGCCCCGATCACGATATCGATGTCGTGATCCCGGTGCCGGATACGTCCCGTACCGCGGCTGTCCAGGTTGCGCATGAGCTGGGGTTAAAATACCGCGAGGGTTTTATCAAGAATCGCTACATCGGGCGTACTTTTATCATGCCTGGTCAAGCGGAGCGTAAGGCCTCGGTGCGACGCAAGCTCAATGCGATCGAGCTAGAATTCCGCGACAAGAACGTTCTGCTGGTCGACGATTCGATCGTTCGAGGCACGACATCCCAGCAGATTATCGATATGGCTCGCGCAGCCGGCGCGAAGAAGGTCTACTTCGCGTCTGCTGCGCCACCGGTCCGATATCCCAATGTCTATGGAATTGACATGCCCGCCGTGAGCGAGCTCGTCGCCAATGGCCGTAGCATCGACGAGATCCAGGAAATTATCGGTGCGGACTGGCTGATCTACCAGGACTTGGACGCGCTCATTAAGGCCGTTCACCATGAGAACGCAGAGATCAAAGGCTTCGATACGTCCTGTTTCTCGGGGGAGTATGTCACCGAAGATGTCAGTCGAGATTACTTGAATAGACTCGAGATCGAACGTTCCGACTCGGCAAAGATAAAGCTAGACGCACGCCTTTCCCTAGAGGAGAGCGATGACGACGGTGACGGTGATCCAATACAGGTCGCTAGCGGCTTGTAGCGGCGTACCGCTAACGTTGCAGTGATTCCAGGACGAAGCCGTTCTCATCCCAGCGGACGACGCTGCCTTGTTCGTGCCAGGCACCCAAGACAATACGCGTCGCTGCGGCGCCGTCGAGAGAGAATCGGTGGACGTCGGGTCGGTGGGTGTGGCCGTGTAGCAAGATCGACACGTCATGCTGGCGCATGGCAGCTTCGACCGCGCCCTGATTCACGTCCATGATCTCCTCCGTCTTGGCGGCGGTTGCTGCCTGACTTTTTTCCCGAAGATCGTCGGCAATGGCACGGCGTTTCTGTATCGGCTTTGCCAGAAATTCCCGCTGCCAGCGCGGGTCTCTGACTTCCGCCCGCAGCGCCATATACGGCTTATCGTCCGTGCACAGCAAGTCACCGTGCGTGAGCAGTACTTTTTCACCCTCAATCACCAAGACTTCGTACTCGGCGAGGAGTATGCAGCCGGTCGCCGTGGCGAAGCGCCGGCCGATCAGAAAATCACGGTTACCGTGCATGAAAAAACACGGCACACTCTGCAGTTTTAGCGTCGCAAGCGCCGCAACGATCGGTGCGTGGCCAGGGTTCGTGTCATCATCCCCGATCCAGGTTTCGAACAGATCGCCGAGAATATAAAGCGCGGTGGCCTGGCTCGCCTCGCTCTCCATGAAATCCAGAAACTGGGTGATGCCGGCGGGCCGCTCCGCGTCCAGATGCAGATCGGAGATGAACAGCGTCGTCATCGAGTCTTACTCGGCCAGCTCCTCGATGCGCTGAATCATGATGGTATCGACCGGTACGTTGCGTTCGAATGAACCCTTGGCCCCGGTCGGCCGATGGCCGATTTCATCGACGACCTCCATGCCCTCAACGACGGTGCCGAAGACCGTGTAGCCCCAGCGGGTCGGGCGAGGATTCAGATCCAGGTTGTCCGCCAGATTGATATAGAACTGGGCGTTTCCCGAGTGAGGATCGGTAGATCGCGCCAGGCCCACCTTACCGCGCATATTGCTCAGACCATTACCGGACTCATTGCTGACCGATCGTGTAGTCGGCTTGAGCTCGAAATCTTCGGTGTAGCCGCCCGTCTGCGCTACGAAGCCCTGGATCACGCGATGAAAGACCGTGCCTTCGTAATGGCCCTCGTTCACGTACTGGAGAAAATTCTCTACCGTGAGCGGCGCGCGCGCTCGGTCGAGTTCTATAACAAAGCTGCCGAGATTGGTCACTACTTGGACCCTGGGATCGGAAGTATCCGCCGGCACCTCCTGAGCTCCGCTAATGACCGGCGTCAGGAACATGCAAATCAGCGTTGTCGATAACCTCATGGGCCTGTTCTCAACTTCTGGAGCGAACCGTAGTGTTGCATGTTCTTTAATCTGAGCGAAGCTCTACCGCAGCCAAGGTATTGCTTAACAACGTGGCTACGGTCATCGGCCCCACGCCGCCCGGCACCGGCGTAATCAGCCGGGCGCGCTCTTTGGCCGTGTCGAAGTCCACATCGCCTACCAGCCGTCCGTCGTCCAGCCGGGTGATACCGATATCGATGACCACGGCTCCAGGTTTGATCCACTCACCGGGGATCAGCCCGGCTTTGCCGACAGCGACGCACAGGATATCGGCCTGTCGGACATGGCTCTCGAGATCCTTTGTGAAACGATGGCAGACGGTCGTGGTTGCGCCTGCGAGTAGCATCTCTAGCGCTAGGGGCCGCCCGACGTGGTTGGAAGCGCCAACGATAACCGCATGTTGACCGAGCACATCTACACCCGAGCGTTCGAGCAGGACCATGATGCCGTGGGGTGTACAGGGCCTCAAAACCGGAATCCGTTGCATCAGTCGTCCCACGGTGTAGGGGTGGAAGCCGTCGACATCCTTGGTGGGCATGATCCGTTCGATCACCTGGGTTTCGTCAATATGCTCGGGCAGCGGCAGCTGAACCAGAATGCCATCGACCTCATCTCTGGCGTTCAGTTCGTCGATCAAGCTGAGGACCGTCGACTGCCCGGTATCGAGCGGCAGGTCATAGTCAAACGATGTAATGCCCACGGCATCACAGGCGCGGCGCTTGTTGCGCACATAGATTAATGAGGCCCCATCATCGCCGACGAGAACCACTGCGAGCCCGGGAGGGCGTAAGCCTGCGGCGGCTCTTGCCCGTATCCTGGTCGCCACTTCGGCCTGGATCTGATCGGCAATAGCTTTGCCGTCGATGATGGTCGCGGCCATACAGCGCTCCTCGAGGGGGATGCGGATTCTCGCACGGCGGTTCTAGCGGCCTCAAGGGCTACTAGTGATCCATCTGTCTAGCCTGGTTGGACCACTACGGATTGACGCCTTTCGTAGGCCGCCATTAACATGACGGGCTGGCGTCCGGTGGACGCCCGGGTTCGGCGGGGCATGGCGCAGTCTGGTAGCGCATCTGCTTTGGGAGCAGAGGGTCGGCGGTTCGAATCCGTCTGCCCCGACCACTTCGGGTTAGGTTTTCCTTGCTACAAATTGGTAGGATTCGAGTCAGGCGCCCGTAGCTCAAGCGGATAGAGCATCGGCCTTTAAGCAATAGGAGCCTCTGACGGGAAACGGAACCGTTAGAGTGGACTGCACTGTAACGGGGAACCCTTAACAGGTCATGCTGATGGCAATCCCGTGGAAACCTATGGCCCCTTCGTCGCCTGCGCTCTTGCAGGCGAGCGAGAGGCTGCGGAGATCCGAAGGGTCCGGCTGGTGCCGGAGGGTAAGATCTCTCGAGTATGATCAAACACTGATCGTCGTGGGGTTCCGTAGAGACTATACGTGCAGCACCTGAGACGGTGAAGAGATAGTCCAGACCACAAACTTGAATAGAGGCTGTGAAAACAGTAGTGGTACGCTAAGCCGAGGGTTGTAGGTTCGAGTCCTGCCGGGCGCGCCAGTTTGGGAGAGATCTAATCGTTACACGATTGTGGGCGTAGCTCAGCCGGTAAAGCTCCGGGATGTGATCCCCGTCGTCGTGGTTTCGAGGCCGACAACGTGCCTGGTTTGATGCACTTGGTCAGCCTGCAGCAGGTGGGCGGTGTCGAAGCGCATTTTACCGAATTCGTCGAGCATGCGGTCCGACGCAATCCGCAATGGCGGCACATCTGGCTGAACCCGCTACGTACCGTGCACCCGTTTTTCGGCGAGCGCCTGCAGCGGACGCTCGCGGGAACGGTCTATGCCAAATATCGCTGGGGGATCAAAGTTCCATCCAGGCCGGGGTGGCTTCGCTCCTGGCATTGCCGGCGGCAGAGCGCGGTGGCCGATATTGATATCGCACTGATATGGAACCGAACCGCAAGAACAAAGTTCCTGCTGGATGCGATCGGCGCCGAAAACTGTATTCATTGGGAGCATGGTTCGGTCTGGCACCCGGGACGAGAGCAGGACCGTGCGCGCTATCTGCAGAGAATTCCGCTGGCGATCGTTAATTCGCGGGCGTCGGCGCGCGTATTGCAATTGATGTGGGGCTTTGCTGGAGACATCGAGGTCTGCCTTAATGCGCTGCGGCCGAGTTTGATGCCGGAAGCACCGCGGCGAAAGAGTTATCCGGTAGGCCGACCGATTCGGCTCGGTGTCGCGGCGCGATTATTTCCGGTCAAGGGATTGCCGCTGGTTTTGCACGCGATCAAAATTCTCAACGCGCGATCGGCCGACTTCGAATTGCATATCGCTGGCGGCGGCCCCGAGTTCGACCGTCTGCAACGCGTAGCGCAGGACCTGAACATTACGTCGCATTGTTATTTTCGTGGCGCCGTTGAGGATATGCAGAGCTTTTATCAGCACATCGACTGTCTCGTTCACCCACCGTTGACCGAGGCCTTCGGCCTGGTTGCGATCGAAGCCGCAGCGCAGGGCTGTCCGGTCATTGCGGCGGCGGTCGATGGCTTGCCGGAGGCGGTCGAGCACGGCGTCAGTGGCCTTTGTATCGAACCGCTGCTGCCTTTGAGCGAGTATCCAGCGTTCGGTGGGGTAATTCGCGGCATTCCGGAGCGCGTCTACGATCCACTGAACGATGAGCTGTGCGAAACAAAGATCGTCGACCCCGCCTCGCTGGCCGAGTCGATACAGCGTTTGTTTGCCGACCGCGATGAATTTGAGCGCATCAGTACCTCTGCGAGCCAACATGTGTTCACGAAGTTTCGCTTCGATGTTCATGTGGACGAAGTGATGAACGTGATCGACCGGTTCGCATTCGGGCGCGCCTCCCACAGCCACTGAGAAGGCGAATGAACGTCTTGCTCTACCTTCGCCGCTTGGATCTGTATAGCGGTGCCGGGCAGCTCGTGCGCATGCAGGCAACCGGTCTGCTGAAGGCCGGAGCCAAGGTTCGTATCAGGTGCCAGCGTGGTGCCGTCCAATTTTTTATCGGTACCGGTCTGCCGGTCAGACCGGTGTCGAAAGCAGGCGCCCGGGCGCTCAATAAGGCCCGCGATCACATCATCGTCGACAACGGAATGCAGCTCAGCCGGGCAAATGTGTCGTTCGTACACTCTTTGGTGACCGAGGCGAGCGTTTATCTGCAGCGCGACGATCTCGACCGTGAGATCGAGAGGGAAGCCGCTTACTTCGGTGATTTATCGGTCGATACGACGATCGTAGCCAATTCGAACCTGGTGAAAAAAGCACTGGTCGAGCACTTTGGGTTAAATGCGCAAAGAATCGTCGTGCACTATCCGGGTTTTCAGTCAAAAAAATTCGCTTCGAAACGCGTGGCAGAGCTGCGCCAACGAGCGCGCGAAGCGCTGCAAATCGACGCCGACACACCCGTCGTCGGATTTATCACGTCGGGCGATTTTCACTTACGCGGCCTTGATCTATTTCTGGCTAGCGCGAATCGAATCGCCGCTGCGCGGCCGGAGGTTCATTTCCTGGTAGTCGGTTCGCGACGCCTGCCCGCGTGGGCTGCGACTCATCCGTTGATCGCGAGCGGTCGGCTTGCTTATCGCCCCAAAAACCGTCGTCCGGAACTGTGGATGGCGGCGCTCGACATCTTTCTCTATGCCGCACGATTCGAGGCGTTCGGGATGGTGATTTCCGAGGCACAGGCTTTGGGTATCCCGGTCGTGACATCGCGCCGTGTCGGCGCAGCGGAATGCCTGCCTAGAGAATATGCGCGATGGCTGCTCGATGTTCCGGACAGTGCCGAGTTGGCTGCCAAGACATTGGCGTTGTTGGGCGACAAACAGGCTTGTCAAAGTCTGGCGCGCGCCGGGTTAAAAAGCGTCCGCGATTTCGATCAGCAACACTATATGGATGCGACTGTCGCCACGATCCTGGCTCAGAACCGGCGGCTTAAGTAGACGCTGACTCCGATTATATCGCGGAAATTATCCGGATTGCCGCCTTGCGGGTCGGACGGCAGTAGATTGTCCCGCGCAACTTCGTCGGCGATGTGCAAGTCTACGCTCAAGTCCCAATTCGACACGAGTCGCTTGAACTGGATTCCGGCGCCGTAGTAAAAGCCGAAAGCGGCCGTTGCCAGATCGAACCGGGCCGCGCCGATGAAGACATTGAACGCGAGGCGCTCGGAAATATGATGGCGGTAATCGAGCGCGCGTACCGCGAGCAACCAATCCGAGCCGAGATCATCGAGCTCGAGCCGCACGCTCAACTCGCCGCGCTCGCCGACGCTACGGCTTGCGCCGATGCCTAGATGCAGACTCGTTTCGGTCCTGTCGGGTCGTACGCTCACATCGGTATTCTTGGACTCGATTTGCGAATGGCTGATACCGATGTCGAAAAAAGCTTCGGCGCCGGCAGGCGGCGCGATCAAACACAGTGCGAGTACTGCTGCCCTCATCCTCTGGCGCCCTCAAAAACGAATGAACGCACTGACGCGCGAA
>SMWC01000072.1 GCA_004357505.1 Gammaproteobacteria bacterium
ACCGTGTAAATCAACACGCCCACGAGGCCGCCGACCAATGTCCCGTTGATGCGGATAAACTGCAGATCTCGGCCGATGTACAGCTCGATGCGCTCGGCGGTCGCCGTCGCGTCCCATTTCTCGATCGTATCGGACACGATTTCGCTTAACGATTGGCGGTAGGTCTCTACCAGGTAGGTGATCAGCTCCCGCAGCCAGCGGTTGAGTCGCTCACTTACCTCGGGGTCATCCTGCAGCTTTTGGCCGATGCTGCGTAGCTCGCGCGCCAAGCCGACACTGATCGGCGAGCCAGAATCGTTTAAGGCGTTGCTGAGATAGCCTCTGATGCGCTGCCACAATTCATCGAGATAAGCTTTCACGGCCGGATGCCGTAAGAACTCATCGCGCAGGGTTTGGCCCTTTGCCGCGATCAGGGAATCTTCGTTGAGCGCGGTTTTGAGATCTCGCAGCCGCTGATTGAGATCGGCACGGGCTGAGTGCTCCGGGTCATCGCCGATGTCGTCGAGGATACGCTGTAGTTCGCTGACCAACTGGTCATAGATTTCCTCATCGACGAACCTGGGCAGCCACCATGGACTGCGGTCCTTGATACGCTCGCGAATTCTGCCCTCGTTCGCTCGCAGCTGGTCGCGGCCGATCTGCACGAGCTGATCGACCAGCGCCTGGGTGTGGTCGCCGGAAGTCAACACATCTAAGACAACGCCTAACCCAGCGCTGACCGACCCCCGTTCGAGGGCCCGACGGAGGCTCTCCCGTAGGGACTGGCGAAGCTCGGCGCTGTCGACGGCACCGATCAGCCAGGCCAGCGCCCGGCTTAAGTCCCTGCTCACGAGGTGTGCGTTGTCCTCATGTGCGAGCCAAACACCCAATCTACCGGCAAGATCTGCCCGCGACAGTCTTGGCAGTACAGCATCCTTGATGAGGAAATGATCGCGGATGAAGTGGGCGAGCGCTTGGCCGATCTCGTTCTTTCGCGTTGGCACGATCGCCGTGTGCGGAATCGGCAGCCCAAGCGGCCGGCGAAACAATGCGGTCACTGCAAACCAATCCGCCAGCGCGCCGATCATTCCTGCTTCTGCGAACGCGGCGATCACGCCGAGCCATGGATGAGTACTCATGAGGAGACTCATGGCGACGAACAAAACGGCCATGCCAAAAAGCAGGCTGGTCGCAATCCAGCGCATGTGCGCAAGGCGCCGTGCCAGGGCGGCCTCCGCGGAATTCATCGGACCGAGGCGGCGATTTCCGCTTGTATCGACTCTGCAGCTTGACGCGGGCGGGCCGCGTTGCGTATCGGTCGGCCGACGACAATATAATCCGCGCCATTTGCGAAGGCCTGTCCGGGTGTGACGATACGCTTTTGATCGTCCTTAGACGTGCTATCCGCGGGCCGAATTCCCGGGCTGACAATCAGCAGCTCCGGCCCCAGCGCCTCACGGATCTCGGCGGCTTCAAGTCCCGACGCGATCACACCATCGCAACCGGCCGCGCGCGCCTGCGCGGCGCGTTTCAATACCAGGGTTTTTACGTCGACGCTGATCCCCATCTGCGTCAGGTCTTCTTGATCGAGGCTCGTCAGCACCGTGACGGCCAGAATTCGCAGCTCAGGGCCCCTCTCTGCGGCGGCGGCTTGCATGATAGCTCGATCGCCGTGGACGGTCAGAAAGGACGCCCCGCATTTTTGCAGTTGGCGCACGGCTGCGGAGACCGTCGCGGGAACGTCATAAAATTTTAGATCCGCGAAGACCTGTTTGCCTGCGTCCAGCAGCCACGCCAAGAGATTGAAGTACTCGCCTGACATCGCCAGTTCAAGACCGATTTTATAAAACTCGACGGCGTCTCCGAGTTCTTGCACGAGGGCGCGGGCAGCCGCGGCATCCGGAACGTCCAACGCGACGATCAGGCGCTCTCGTGCGGGAATCGAAGCAGTGCGGTGGGTCGAAGCGGCTGACACGGCCTGCATTCTAACAGAGCGGTCCGTTGGGCCGGCAGCCGTGACCAGCCAGCTCCTAGCTTGTGCCGGCTTTGCTGCTCCCTGATGCGTTGTGTAAATTCTCATGGGCTTGCTTAGCGAAACGATCGGTCATCCCGGCGATGTAGTCGGCCACGACCCTAGCGCCGCCGGCCAGTCCTTCGCTGTCGTGATGCTCGCGCGCGCTGTTGGCATGTTCGGTCGGCATCCGCTGGTAGTCATCCAGAAAGACCTCGAAAAGCGTTGAAACGATCTGCTGCGCGTGTTCGGTCATCGCGTTGACTTGTGGATGTCGATAGAGATGCTTTCTTAAAAATCTCTTTAGCGTCGTCTTTGCTTCTGAGTATGGCTCGCTAAAACCGATCAGGGCGCGTGGCTGCGAACGAACCGCGGCGATGTTCTCGAGTGCAGCGGTGTGCACTCGTGCTTGGCTCGTGTCGATGAGGTCGGTGACAAAGATGCCGATCATGCTGCGAACAACCTCATGAATCTCGCGTCGCCCGCTAACCCCGGGATGTTTGTGCTGCACGATGACTATTTGCTCGGCGACCACCGGAAGTTCCGCTAGGTCTGCCAGCTTGATCAGGCCGGAGCGTAGGCCGTCGTCGACATCGTGATTGTTATAGGCGATCTCATCGGCGATATTCACCAGCTGTGCTTCAAGGCCTGGTTGCTGCCGTTTCAGGAATCGCTCGCCGATCTCCCCCAGTCGGCGGGCATTGGCCGTTGAACAATGTTTCAGAATGCCTTCGCGGGTCTCGAACGTCAGATTCAAGCCCGGGAAATCGGCATGGCCGGCTTCGAGCTGATCGACAACCCGCAGGGACTGAAGATTGTGTTCAAACCCGCCGAATTCACGCATACAGTCGTTAAGCGCGTCCTGGCCGGCGTGGCCGAACGGTGTGTGGCCCAGATCATGAGCGAGACTGATAGCTTCCACGAGATCCTCATTGAGGCGCATGGCTCGTGCGACTGTTCGCGCAATCTGCGCGACTTCTAGGGAATGAGTCAGCCGTGTGCGGTAAAGATCGCCTTCGTGATTGACGAAGACCTGAGTCTTATAGACGAGCCGACGAAACGCAGTCGAATGAATGATGCGATCGCGGTCGCGCTGAAACTCACTGCGATAAGCAGGCGGATCCTCTCGATAACGGCGGCCTCTTGAGTTGGAGGGAGCGACGGCATAAGGGGCGAGGTCTACGGGCACGACTCGCTGAGCCCATCAATATAGTCTTGTTGGACCATTGTTTGAGTTTCGATGACATCTCGAAGCAGCGATTCCTCCGGCGATGGCACGATCACGCCTTCACCGATCTGCTTCAACAACACAAGTCTGAGCCCCTCGGCGCTGGCCTTTTTATCCATGCTCATGCGTTCGAGCAGGCGATCAACCTCGATGTTCGGTGCGCTGACCGGCAACCCGGCTTTCCTAAGTAGCGCTTCGATGCGGCTGCAGTCGTCTTCGTCTAGCCAGCCGAGCCGTGCGGACGTCCGCGCAGCTAGAGCTATTCCGATCGACACGGCTTCACCGTGGAGCCACCGATCGTATCCGCCCAGAGACTCCAGCGCATGGCCGAACGTATGGCCGAGGTTCAGTAACGCGCGCCTACCGCGCTCGCGCTCGTCCTCGGCGACGATTGCAGCCTTGAGCTCGCAATTTCTACGAACGACGAAACCAAGTGCTGCGGCATCCATCGCGACGAGATCGTCGATGTGCCCTTCAAGCCAAACGAAAAAGCCGTGATCCAGTATCAGGCTGTGCTTGATGACCTCGGCGAGTCCCGCGGCGAACTCTCGCGGCGGCAACGTCTTGAGCGTGTCGGTGTCGGTCAGTACGCAGGTCGGTTGGTAGAACGCGCCGATCATGTTTTTGGCCCTGGGATGATTGACTGCGGTCTTGCCGCCCACCGAGGAGTCCACTTGAGCGAGCAGGGTCGTCGGTACCTGGACATAATCGATACCGCGCTGATAACACGATGCGGCGAAGCCGCCGATATCACCCACGACGCCGCCGCCCAGCGCCACGAGACACGCGTCACGATGGAAGCCGTGTTCAATGAGCGCATCGATGATCGTTGAGATTGTCTGCAAGGTTTTCTGGTCTTCGCCGTCGGGCAGGACTATGGCATGCTGCTCGTCGGCAGCGATCGCTTGTTCGAGTGTGGCGAGATACAGTGGTGCGACAACTTCATTGGTGACGATCAGGACTTGACGAGCCGTGATAAGGTCCGCGAGCACATCCGCTTCACCCAACAGCCCCGGGCCGATCAGAATCGGGTAACTCCGTTCTCCTAGTGAGACCTGCAAGGTTTCCATCTCGTTAGCTGCCAAGGGACCGATAGTGGCAAGGTTCGCAGGGGTGCGTCAGTTTTTCAACGGCTCGAAGTCACGACTTCGCAGAAGCTTACAGACGCTTGCAGTCACAGCTCTGACATGGCATCCGCTCGTATCGACCGAGAATGTAGCCAGGCCCTCGTACAGTGGGCTGCGTATGGCAGCCAATCGCTCCAAACTCTCTCTAGGCTCGCCGTCCGCCAGTAGCGGACGATTCTTGGCGTGCTGAGTACGTTCAAGCTGGTGCTCTACAGTAGTTTTGAGATAAACGATGGTCCCGTTCCGCGTCAGATTACGCCGGTTCTCCTCGTCCAGTACGGCGCCGCCGCCGGTTGCGAGCACAATATTCTTGCGTCGGGTCAAGTTTGCGATGCATTCTCGTTCCCGATGACGAAAACTCGCCTCGCCCTCTTTCTCGAAAATATAGGCGATATCGACGCCAGTGCTGCTCTCAATCTCCGCGTCGCTGTCGAAGAATTCCAGACCGAGCTCCGCGGCGAGCTGCCGCCCGACGGCGGTCTTGCCGGAGCCCATCGGGCCGATCAGATAGATGTTGCTGTCGTCACTCACCAACAGCAGTCTAGCAGGCCGTTAAACCGGAGGGCTGACGTGAGGTCCCGCCCTCAAAACGATAGCCTTACTAAGGATAGCCGCCTCGCGTTATGAGCTAGTAGAGGCTGGCGCCGTCTCGAAGGATCTTAGGCGTCACGAAGATCAACAGCTCCGACCGGTTATTGGTCACGACTTTGGAGCGGAACAGATAGCCGAGCACGGGGATATCTCCGAGTATTGGCACCTTGTTAACGGTCTCGCGTTCTTCGGTTTCGAAAATGCCGCCCAGTACAACGGTCTCGCCATCGTTTACGAGTACTTGCGTAATGATCGAGCGAGTATCGATGCTAGGTACAAACCCCCCCGTGGCGCTGGCTACGAGTTCACCGACCGAGTCTTTGGTGACGACCAAGTCCATGATGATGCGGTCATCCGGAGTGACTTGTGGTGTGACGGTCAGACTCAGCACCGCCTCCTTGAACGACGTCGTGGTCGCGCCGCTGGAAGAGGACTCCTGATACGGAATCTCGACGCCCTGTTCGATGCGGCCCTCCCTCTGATTGACCGTGATGATCCGCGGTGTCGAGATAATCTGTCCTTGGCCCTCCGCCTGCAGTGCCGTTAACTCCAAGTCGATTAGAAAGTCAGAGTCGAGTATGGCCAGCGCAAACTGCCCAGCCGGGGACGCGATCGGCAGATTCACGTTGTAGCGTTGACTGATCGGCGGTGTTTCTACCGGAAACGGTGTGCCGGTGTTGTTGATATTGTTGATTCCCGACTGGACGATGATGTCCGATCCCGCGCTAGTACCCGTGAACGACAGCAAGCCGTCACCGGAATTATCTCGAACGATGGTCGCACCGAAGCGTACGCCGAGACTCCGACTATAGTCGTCATTGACGATTACGATCCGCGACTCGATCAACACTTGTGGAACGGGAATGTCCAAAGTAGTTACAAGCCGGCGGATATTCGCCACGCGTTCCGCAGTGTCTTGAACCAGCAGCGTGTTGGTTCTGTCATCGATCGCGACGCTGCCGCGCTCGGAGATCAATGGATTAAGACCGCCTCCGTTTATCAGTGTCGCCAGATCACTGGCCTTGG
Organism: Gammaproteobacteria bacterium; assembly: GCA_004357505.1. Taxonomy (GTDB): domain Bacteria; phylum Pseudomonadota; class Gammaproteobacteria; order Steroidobacterales; family Rariloculaceae; genus SMWC01. Next base: position 5,963 of record SMWC01000072.1, read on the forward strand.
CATAATTGACCTGAATGAACTCCGAGCGCAGGGGCTCTAGCGTCTGCAGGTCCTGGAAGGCTTCAAGTTCGGCTCGCTCCCTCGCGGCGATCTCTTCGGCAGGGGCAACGATGATGACATTGCCGTTGCGCCGCATATCGAGCCCCTTCGTCGTGAGCAAGATATCCAGTGCCTGATCCCACGGCACGTTCCGTAAGCGCAGCGTAACGTTTCCCTGTACGCTGTCGCTGACGACGATATTCAATTCGCTAGTGTCTGCGAGTAGCTGCAATACCGCGCGAGTCTCAATGTCCTGGAAGTTCAGCGTCAGACGCTCGCCTGTATATTCTCGATCCTCGTTGAATATCCCCAGCGACCGCGTAACCTCGATCGGTGTCTGGAACTCCAGGGTGAAGAGGTTGTCGGTTTGGTACGCGACCTGTTCGTAGGCCGAACTCGTGGTAGTAATAACCAATCTGGCATCGGCGTTGACACGCAACGCATCGACGGTGGTCACGGGGGTCGCGAAGTCCGTGACGTTAAGCCGACGTAACAGCGCGTCAGGTAACGCCGTATTCAGGAAGTCTACGATGATGCGGCCACCTTCCTCGCGCACGTCGACGACCGTGCGGGGATCATCGAGTTCCACGATGATTAGTCCGGCGCCATTTGTGCCGCGGCGGAAGTCGATATTCGTAATACTGCTACTAGTAGCTCGCGCTGCGCCAGCGGAGTTCGCACTGGGCGTATTCGGTTGCGCTGCGAACAGTGGGGTCGCCGGCGCTGCGCCGTCCCGTTGTCCGAGCGTGACGTAGACGCTGTCGCCGACGGTCCTCAACTCATACGGCACCATGACATTCATATTCAGGACGACTCGCGTACGGCCATTCGCTTCAGCGACCAGGATCGTTGCAAGGGGGCCCAGGTTGACGTCCTGGCGCCGCGTCTCGAGTCCGATCAGCGTGCCGGGCAGGTCCAGCGCGATCCTGGCGGGGTTATCGATCGTGAAGCTCAGGGGCTCCGGTGCTGGTCCGCTTAGACGTAGGCGCAACTCGATAACGCCATTGGAGATCTCTTGGACATCGATCGCTTGCAACTGGCGCGATACGTCTTCCTGCGCCTGAGCCGGTATCGATGCGCACAGGGCTAAGCTGATCCACGCCAAGGTTGTCGACCCCTGGAAAGATCTCGCCAAGAGAAACCCTTTCTGATCGGGCGCTGTCGTGTACATAAGGTCTACTCCCATAACGTCCCCTGAGGCGTTAATCGCTTAAGCCGATGGCTGCGGGGCGCTCCAGGTACCCGCCGATTCCATCGGAAATAATTTCCACGAGCACGATCTCAGAGTCTGAGATTAACGTGACTCGACCGTAATTCTGTCCCAGGTGGTGACCGGTGGAGACGCGATAAATCAGGCCGTCGGACGTCTGCACCAAGCCGAACGAATCGCCCGGCGTCTGCAAAGTTCCCACCATGCGCAAAGTGTCCAGCGGATACTGCTCAAGGAACTCCCGCGGACGATTCTGATCTGGACCTTGGATGGAGTCCGGGTTCTTGCTTGCTAGAGATAGCGGTGTTTCGGGTAGAAACGGCGAGCGTCGGTCGCCGGCCTCATACGTAAAGGTCGGTGGCGGTACGACCCGGGGCAGAGGTGCAATAACACCTCCGGGCCGGGCTTTGACTTCGTCGATATAGGTCCTTAAGTCGTCCATATCGGTGCTGCACGCACCGAGCCCGATTGCGACAATAGTAACGGGAAGCAGACGCCAGACAGTTGTCCGTTGAGCAGCCATCATCCCTCCGTCGGGTCCTCGTCCAGATAACGATAGGTCTTGGCGGTCACATCCAATGTCAGCTCGTCGTAGTCGTCCGCAGTGACAGGCTTAATGCCGATGTCATGCAGCGTTACGATTCTCGGTAACGCGGCGATGCCGCTGACGAAATTGCCGAGCTCATGGTAACTGCCGGTTAAACGAATCTTGATCGGTAGTTCCGCGTAGAAGTCTCGTCGGATCTCTCCCATCGGCTGGAAGAGTTTCTCCTCAAGTCCAGCACCCAGTCCCGTCTGCGAGATGTCGACCAGCAGATTCGGGACCTCGGTTCGGCCGGGGAGCTGGCGCAGCATTGCGCCGAAGGACCGCTCGATCTCGGCCAGTTGTGAGCGATAGGCGTCGAAATTCGCGGTTTTTTTCTGCCGTTCTTCGAACGTTGCGCGCAGTTCGCGTTCCTCGAGCTCCGCTCGCTGAAGCACCGGCATCTCCGACTTGATAACAAACGTGTAGACGCCGAACGCGGCTACCGCGACAAATACAATCACCACCGATACTGCCCGGAACAAAAACGGCCAACGACCCGGATCGCTCGTATCCAGGCTTTGTAGTTCTTCGAGAATGTTCATGGCAGTGACACTCCGTTCTCAACATCGTTAAGAGAGACCTGCTCGGCAAAAATCGTGAATCGGGCATTGCGCCCAGCACCGACATCGACGGTCTCGACAACATCGAGACCCGGGTCGCTCAGCCAGTCCGAGTTTTCGATGTTGCGCATCAACGCAGAAACGCGCGTACTCGACTGGGCCGTACCCAAAATCTCGATCCGCCCGGCAACTTGGGTGATCTCGGTCAGGTACACTCCTTGCGGCAGAGTCTCCACGAGCTCGTCAAACAGATGCACGATCTCGGGCCGGGATCTCTGCAGCTGCTCGATGATATCCATACGCGCGAGGAGGCGCTCCTTCTGGTTCTCGAGGCCGAGGATCTCCTCGATCCGTCTGTCGAGCTCCGTGATCTC
>SMWC01000073.1 GCA_004357505.1 Gammaproteobacteria bacterium
CGGGCGCTCCGCCTGAACCCGGTTGCCGGGTGCGAGTACCTCTGGGCAAGGGCGAGCGCATCGGCATCGTGCTCGAGCATCTCTCACGCAGCCCGATCGACCCGGCGAAGCTTAAAGAGGCGCTGGAGGTTCTGGATTCGACGCCGATCTTAGCGCCGGATCTCCTCGCGACTCTACTGTGGTGTGCCCACTATTATCATCATCCAATCGGTGAAGTCATCGGCCAGGCTCTGCCGAAGCTGCTACGACAAGGCCGCAGCGCTGAAACAGAACCCGCGCTCGGCTGGCAAATTACCGCCGAGGGTCGATCACAAACGATTGCGCTTGTCGCTCGCCGTGCGCCACGGCAGGCCCAAGCGCTCGACGCGTTAGCGAGTGGCAACGTGGTTGCAGCCGACGTGGCGCAGCTACGCGGTGTCGGCCGAGAAGCACTCAAACGGCTGGCCGACAAGGGCTGGGTACAGACGGCCACGCTAGCGGCATGCGAGGCCGGACCGATCTCAAGCGCCAGCGACGCTACCTGGCCCGAGCTGACCGAAGATCAGAATACAGTCCTTGCTGCAATCGCTGACGCCCCCGCAGGCTACCAGCCGTTCCTGCTTCAAGGAGTCACGGGCAGCGGCAAAACCGAAGTCTATATACACTTGATCGGCAGACAGCTTGAAGCGGATCGACAAAGCCTGCTCCTGGTGCCCGAGATCGGGCTTACGCCACAACTCACTGCGAGACTCAAGCAGCGTTTCGGCGATCGATTGGCGCTGATGCACTCCGGCCTTAGTGACCGCGAACGTCTCGGCGCATGGCGCGATGCTTACTCAGGGGAGGCGAAGTTGATCGTCGGAACGCGCTCGGCGGTATTCGCGCCGCTGCCGAAACCCGGCTTGATCATCGTCGATGAGGAGCATGACCCCTCTTACAAGCAACAGGAGGGATTCAAGTATTCGGCGCGAGACCTGGCGGTCTTCAGGGCCCGGCAATTGGATGTGCCCGTGCTGCTTGCCTCGGCTACGCCTTCTCTGGAGAGCTTCTACAATGCTCGCCGGCATCACTACCGATCTCTGACGATGCCGCAACGAATCGGCTCAGCGGGTGCCCCCGCCATGCGCATCATCGATCTGAACCGGCATGCCGCCCGCCATGGCTTATCCACGCCCCTGATCACAGCGGTCGAACGTCATCTCGCTGACGACCATCAAATCTTACTATTCCTCAACCGCAGGGGCTTCGCACCGGTTCTGTTCTGCGCGGAGTGTCGCACCGTTGAGGAATGCGGGCGTTGTGACTCCCGCATGACCATACACCCGGCAAGCGGCCAGCTCCGCTGCCATCACTGCGGAAGTCTGAAGACCCTGACTTGGGCGTGCGCGAATTGCGGTGCCGAGCGCATCGCCGTCGGCGCCGGAACTCAACGAGTGACCGAGGAACTAACGGCATTGTTCCCGACCGCTCGTATCGCACGGCTCGATAGAGATAGCACCAGTCGTAAGGGAGCGCTCGCCGACGTGCTCGCCAACGTAGAGCAAGGCGATACTCAGATCCTGGTTGGAACCCAGATGTTGACCAAGGGGCACGACTTCCCGCGAGTGACCTTGGTCGGAATTCTGAGCGCCGATCAAGGCCTGCTCGGCACGGATTTTCGCAGCAGCGAGCGGCTCGCTCAGACTTTGCTGCAAGTGGCCGGACGAGCAGGAAGACGAGAACAACCGGGGGAGGTCTTGATCCAGACACACTACCCCACTCACCCGCTCCTGAGTTGCTTGATTCAACACGATTACACGGCGTTTGCCGAGCTCGCGCTCGAGGAACGCCAGCAGACAAGCTGGCCGCCTTTCGCTCATCTCATCGTCTGGAGAGCGCAAGCCGCCGCGCGGGCACCGGCAATTCAGTTTTTACAGCGTGTGGCTGGAAACGCGATACGCGAGGCCGGCCCGGTTACAATTCTGGGTCCAGCACCGGCGGCCATGGAGCGTCGCGGCGGCAAGTATCGCGCTCAATTACTTTTTCATTGTTCGCGACGGGCACCACTGCATGAGCTCGTTCGTAGGCTGCTTGGTGTAGCGCGGACGTGGCCGGAAACCCGCCGGGTTCGCTGGAGTATCGACGTCGATCCGGCAGAGCTCTAGCCCGTCTCTGGCATCAGGCGGTAGAATCGCGCCTTCCCCGAAAGACTCGATCCGTTGCGCATTCAACTCAACCTGTTGCTAAGAGAAACTCTGGACCGCCTGCTCGGCGAACACGGCCTTAAACCAGCCGCTGATCTGGAGCCGCAACTTGAACGTACACGGGACTCCAAGCATGGCGATTTCACCAGCAACATCGCGTTAAGAGTCGCAAACAAACTCTCCCGGCCGCCGCGTGAATTCGCCGCGGAGATCGTAGCGGCCTTCCCGGAATCGCGTTTGATAGAGAAGATCCAGGTCGCCGGACCCGGCTTTATAAACTTCACGCTAGCAGCAGGCGCCTTTGAGCAGGAACTCCGAACGATTCTGGCAAAAGGCGACGCATACGGGTGTTCTGAACTTGGCTCCCGACAACGCGTCCTGTTGGAATACGTCTCTGCGAACCCGACGGGACCTCTCCATGTCGGACACGGGCGTCTTGCGGCATACGGCGCATCGTTGGCGAACCTGCTGCGAGCGACAGGTCATGAGGTACATGAGGAGTATTACGTCAACGACGCCGGTCGACAGATGGACATCCTCGCGGCGAGCGTGTGGTTCAGGTACGCGGAGTTGCTTGGCGAAGATTTACCGTTTCCGGCAAACGCCTATCAAGGCGAGTACGTAAGAGAGATCGCGCAAGCGCTGCACGAGACGCACGGGAACTCGCTGGCTGCCGACGCTAATACGATTATCTCGATCCTCGCAAACTCGGAGGTAGGTCCGGAAGAACTAATCGATCTCGTTATCGGGCAACTTCGGACACAGCTCGGTAGCGACGGGTTTGAAGCGATATTGCTCGCTGCGCTCACAGGTGTACTCGATGACATCAAGAATGATCTCGAAGGCTTCGGTGTAAAGCCTCAGAACTGGTACTTCGAACACAGTCTTGTCGATGGCGCGATTGATCGCGCGCTTAAAGCGCTGACAAAACGAGATATGCTCTACACTCGGGACGGCGCAACGTGGTTCAAGTCGAGTGAATTCGGCGACGATAAAGACCGCGTCGTCGTTCGGGAGAACGGCGCTTCCACGTATTTCGCATCGGACATCGCCTATCATCTGGAGAAGCGCGAGCGAGGCTTCGACTTGCTGTTGGACGTGCTGGGCGCCGATCACCACGGCTATGTGGCCAGGGTTCGCGCCGGCCTCGAAGCCATGGGCGAACCAGCCGAGTGTCTGGAAGTGCGACTGGTGCAATTCGTTGCGCTCTATCGCGGGCGGGAGAAGATTCAGATGTCTACCCGATCCGGAGAGTACGTCACTCTACGTCAATTACGCGAGGACGTCGGTAACGACGCGGCAAGATTCTTCTACGTCTCGCGATCTGCTGATCAACACTTAGATTTCGATCTGGAGCTCGCCAAAGCTCAGTCCAACGACAACCCCGTATATTATATTCAGTATGCACACGCGCGCGTCGCGAGCATGTTGCGACGAATGAAGGAAGAGGGCATGTCCGTCGAGAACTCTGACGCCGTCGATCTGACCAGGCTGGCCGAAGAAGCCGAACGCACTCTGATGGTCGCACTGAGTCGTTATCCGGAGATCGTACAGCTTGCGGCAGTGAACCGCGCGCCCCAACATCTAGTTCACTATCTGCGCGATACTGCGGCAGCTTTTCACGCATGTTATAACTTCCACAGAGTACTCGTAGATGATCTGACGCTGCGTAACGCACGAGTCACACTGGCGTTGGCTACTCAGCAGATCGTTCGTAACGGGTTGTCACTTTTGGGCGTGGCCGCACCAAACAGCATGTAAGGCTATACACTGACGACACGAAAGAAGAAAACTCGAGCAGCTACCGACGGAGCGCCCGGCTTCGTCTGGATGCTGTTCGGCTTGAGTATCGGCCTCGTAGTCGCCGCGGCCGTGTATATCGCAGACCGTTGGGAGCCCGCGACGGTCACGCCGACTCAGCCTGAAGCCGCTACTGTATCGCGAGATGTTACGGTCGAGCCCGCAGAGGAACCGCATCCGGCGACCCGGTTCGACTTCTATGACATCCTCCCCAAGTTCGAGGTAGTCCTGCCGGAATTCGAATCTCAGACGAACCGGGATCGCGAAGCTGTATCGATCAGAAACCCGGGTAGCTACGTATTGCAGGCCGGATCATTCACGGTTCCCGCAGACGCCGAACGAATGCGGGCAAATCTTGCGCTGCTCGGCATCGAGTCGCGATTGCAGAGAGTTACGATCGATGACGACGTCTACCATCGCGTTCGCATCGGTCCGACCAGCGATCTGAATGAGCTCAACGCCGTTCGCCGCCAACTTTGGGATGCCGAGATCGAAACTATGCTGATCAGGATTCAGAACTGACACCGCGATGCTCGACTGGTCGTTCCGATTACTGGCCCTGATAAACATCACTGTTGGGTTGGCGCTAGCCGACAACGCTACTATCAACATTGCGGCCGTAGGCGACATCATGCTCGGCACCGATTATCCAGATGATCGGCTACCCGAGAATGACGGTGCAGACTTCTTAAGCGTGGTCGGTCAGGTCTTGCGGACCGCAGACATTACGTTAGGCAATCTCGAAGGCGTGATCTTAGCGGGCGGTACGCCCGGGAAGATTTGTTCGAATCCTCTGGCATGTTTCCTCTTTCGCTCACCGCCCCACTATGCCGGCTATCTCCGCGAAGCGGGATTCGATGCCATGAGTCTCGCCAATAACCACGCCCGAGACTTCGGCGAGACCGGGCGTAGCGCGACCATGTTGGCCCTGGACACCTACCGGATTCATCACTCCGGACGACGTGGGGACATCGCAACCTGGCGGCACGGAGAGTTTACGATAGCATTTATCGCGTTCTCGCCGACGCGACTCTCCTACCTATTGAACGATATTCCCGCTGCTGAACAGCAAGTGGCGCAGCTGGCGAATGCTCACGATCTCGTCATCGTTTCCTTTCACGGTGGCACCGAAGGCCCGACTGCAACGCGACTGCCCTTCGAGGAAGAGTTCTATTTAGGTGAGACGCGCGGAGAGGTTGTCGAGTTCTCACGCCGCGTCATCGATGCAGGTGCCGACCTCGTGCTGGGACACGGCCCTCATGTGTCTCGCGCCATGGAACTGTATCGCGATCGTCTGATCGCCTACAGCCTGGGAAATTTCGCGACCCATTTCGGCGTCAGCATCGACGGAATGGCCGGATGGGCGCCGATTCTATGGGCAGAGCTCGATCAAAATGGAGTCTTCGTCAGCGGACGAATCCACTCGGCGCTTCAGCAACGGCCCGACGGCCCGCGCTGGGATCCGCAGAACCGAGCTTACAAGATCATCAGAACTCTGACCGAAGAAACGTTTGGCCCAGATATGTTTGTGTTTGACGCGGATGGAACGTTTTCGCCGGGAGTCACTCGTCGGCCATAACTTGGCGGAAATCGACGCCGAGGGAGCGAAGCTTCCGATATAGATGCGTCCTCTCCATACCTACGCGTTTCGCAAGTTGGCCGACTTTCCCACCGCAGAGAATAAGCTGCTGCTGCAGATACGCTCGCTCGAAAGTTTCTCGGGCTTCGCGAAGCGGCATAGAGAGAAGATCCTGCTTGATGAGCGGCTCGTCAGAAGGAGGGCGAGAGTCCAACTGAGTCTCCACTTCCTCAAGCGTGATCTCTTCATCTGTAGCCAGGATTAGAAGACGGCTGACCATGTTCTTCAGCTCGCGAATGTTTCCCGGCCATGGGTAATTCCGCAATCTATTCTGGGCCGCGACGCCGAAGCGTCTAAAGGGAAGTCTTTCCGAGTCCACCAACATATCCACGTAGTAACGTAGGAGTTCGGGAACGTCTTCCGCGTATTCTCTCAAAGGCGATATGCGGATGACGACGATACTGAGATGAGATAACAGCTCGCGACGAAAACCGTTGATATTCTGCTCGAAGCCCGCCGGCGCGCTCGAAAGGATCCGGGTATCCAGGGCGCGATCGCTGTCGTGACCTCCGGGCCTGTAGTGACGCTGTTCAAGTAGTCCCAGCAATAGCTGTTGAGAATTCGCGGAGATATCGCTGATCTCGTTAATAAATAGCATGCCACCTTCGGCACGCTCTATTATTCCGGGATCGTTTGCTTCACCCAGAATCTGGCGTCGGCCATCTTCGTCGTTCAACGCACCGCCCATCACTGTGACGAAGGGCTCTGCCGAACGGCTGCTTAGACTGGCGAGATATCTGGCAAAAGCCTGCCGACCGCTGCCGGGTTCTCCGGTCAGTAGTGTGTGTGCGTCATGCTGAGCGATTTTTTGAACCTGCTCGCGAAGAGATCGCATCGTCTCGCTCTTCCCGACGGGAACGAGCATTGGCGGTACAAGGCCGCGGTGTGGTTCGGTAGAGCGTTTCTGCGTCAGCGCTTTCTCGACAGTCCGCAACAACTTCGCGAGCGACACCGGCTTCTCGATGAAGTCCAGCGCCCCGAGCCGCGTTGCCTCCACGGCTGTATCTACGGTGCCGTGGCCGGACATCATGACGACGGGCTCGAGCTTTCCGTCTTCCGCCCATTCCTTCAACAAGGAGATGCCATCGGTATCGGGCATCCAAATGTCCAGAAGGATCAGATCGTAGTCCTGGCCGGCACGAGCGGCTCTCGCTGCGCTGGCATCCGCAGCTGTCGTGACCTGATAGCCCTCTTCGTTGAGGATCTCCTCAAGGAGTACCCGGATATTGGACTCGTCGTCTACGACTAAGATTCGCGCTGTCTTCACGCGCGCTCCCTCCGTATATCGCGACGATGCGTAGCAGACAAAATGACGTCGCCCGCTTCTCTCATCACCGGTAGCAGTATAGCGATCTCGGCACCACCACGCGTACTGTTGCGGGCGGAGATCTGCCCACCGTGCTCTTCGATCAATTTCTTCACGATCGCTAACCCTAAGCCTGTACCTTTAACCTTGGTCGTGACGTACGGCTCGAACGCCTGATCCACAACGTCATCGAGGAATCCAGGACCATTATCGGCCACCTTGATTTCTACCAGCTCAACGCCCTCTTTAAAAATATGCCGCGTCGAGATGCTTATCTCCCCGTCAGTCTGATGTTCCATTGCTTCAAGGGCGTTGCCGATCAAGTTATTGAAAACCTGCCGCATCCGGCCTTCGTCAGCCTCTACATCCGGTAACTTCGAATCAAGCTCGAGCTGCAATGACAGCGGCTGCTCGCGGTGACGATATAACTCGGCGACTTCCCCAATCAGCCGGTTCAAGTCGAAGCGACTCAGATCCATGTCCGGTGCGCGGGCGTAGTCGCTGAATGCGTTGACCATCTCCTTCATCGCCTCCACCTGCTGAATGATCGTATGTGTGGCGCGGTCCAAGAGATCGGAGTCAGCGTAGTGAGCCCCAAGGTAACGCCGGCGTAACCGCTCCGCAGAAAGTTGAATCGGGGTCAGCGGGTTCTTGATTTCGTGGGCGAGCCGGCGTGCGACCTCGCCCCAGGCAGCATCGCGTTGAGCCTGCAACAACGCAGTAATATCGTCGAATACGATGATGTACCCTTCCGGGTCCTCGTGCTCCCCGGACAGCGCAGTACAGGTGCACATCAGAACTCTCCTTCCCCCCTTATCGCGCAGCACAATTTGTTCACGCCACTCGTAGTCACCACGATCCAGGTAAGACCTGGATACCGACAGGAACTGCGACAACAACGGGTTGGTCTCGGCTAGCTGCACAAGCGACTCGCCCAGATGGGCTTCGAGATCAACACCCAGAATCGTACCCGCCGAACGGTTCGCGGTCCGAATTCGCAAATCGGTTTCCAAGGACACAACACCGGCCGACAATCTAGCCAGAATAACCTCGACCTTTCTGCGTTCATCTTCAATCTGTTGCTGGCTCAGACGCGCCTGTTTGCGGGCTCGCGCCAGACGCTGCGTCATATCATTGAAGGAGTTGATCAGGAAACCGATTTCGTCCCGCGCCGGTATCGGTAAGCGAGTATCGAAATCTCCCCGAGCCACCGCTCGAGTTCCGGCCATGAGCTGTTGAATCGGTACGACAAGGCGCCTGGCGGAGAAGAAGGCGCCGTA
>SMWC01000074.1 GCA_004357505.1 Gammaproteobacteria bacterium
GCTCAATGCGCGCCAACGCGGCATCATTACTCACCGGGCATTGGAACTGTTCCTGCGTCGCTTACCCGAGCAGACCGAGCTCGCGGTGTGGGAACCCGACGCACGAGATGCATGGGCTGCAAGTTGTGCAGAGCAAGCATTACACGAAACATTCGGTCCGGCTCGGTCTTTGTTGCGCGTCCTTTACGATCTCGAGCGTGACCGGCTGCTCGTCGTCTTGGCATCGCTAGTAGCGAACGATCTCAAGCGAGCGCGATTTCGGGTCGATGCCGTCGAGGAGCGGCAGGTAGTCGAGCTCAAGGACTTTCGACTGAGTTGTCGACTCGATCGCATCGATGCGCTCGCCACCGGTGGTGTAGCGATTATCGATTACAAGACGGGCCGTAACGCCAGCCCGGCGGACTGGTTCAAACCGCGTCTGCGGGAGACGCAATTGCCGCTCTATGCACAGATCCTCGACACACAGGTCACGGCAACCGTTATCGCCGCAGTAGGGACAGATGGCATTCAATTCAAGGGCGTCTGGGCGCACAAAGAGGACTTTCTCGCGCAGCCGACGAGGTTACCGAACGAGCGCTCCTGGTCCGGGCAATTGGAGATCTGGCGGGAACAACTTGAGCTATTGGTTACAGAGTATGTGACAGGCGATACGCGGATCCTGCTGGATGATTTGGATCAGGCGACAGGATCGTTCGCGCCGTTGACACGGGTTTATGAGCAGCTCGCGCTGTCCCGAGGCTGGATCGACACCTGGACTGCACCATGAGCGACCAGGACGCGCGGCAAGCTGCACTCGACACCAACCGTTCGTTCATTGTTCAAGCGCCGGCAGGCTCGGGCAAAACCGAGTTGTTAATCCAGCGTTATCTGGCACTGCTCGCTAACGTGGAATTACCTGAGCAGGTTATCGCGATCACGTTTACCCGCAAAGCCGCCGCGGAAATGCGCGGTCGGGTCATACAAGCCCTCCGTGCGGCCGCGCGGGAAGATCTGCCCACGGAACAGCATCGGTTGAAAACGCAAGAATTAGCGGCAGCTGTCCTGACGCGCTCGCGTCGATTAGAGTGGGATTTGGCAGCGCAGCCGCAGCGACTCAGAATCGGAACCCTCGACGCGCTGAATGCGTGGCTAGCGCAACAACTGCCGGTGCTGTCCGGCGGTGTCGCCGGCGCAGCGCTCGTGGAGAACGCACGCGAGTTCTACAGTCGAGCGACTCGGCGAGTCCTTGAGCACCTCGGAACTCCCGGCGAACCGGGAGACTCTCTGCAGCCCCTATTGCGCCGCTTGGACAACCGTTATCAGCACCTGGAGACTCTGCTAGCGGAGCTACTTCCGAGCAGGGATCAGTGGCTGCACTACCTGACCCGCGGTAGCGACAAGGATCTTCGCCGCGTACTCGAAGAAGCGCTGGCAAGTCTCGTCGCGGAACAACTGACCCAACTTGCCGGGGCACTTCCAGAGAACGCCGCCACTGAACTCGTCTCGCTACTGCGTCACGGTGCGCTGTCGGCCACAGCCTCGGCGAGCGTCGCGCTGTTCGCACCCTGGCTGGAACTCGATCGCCTGCCCGCCCCAACTGCTCAGTCGTCAGCTGCATACAAGGCGCTGCCGGAGTTGCTACTCGTCAAAGGCGGCACATGGCGTAAGCAGCTACGCGCGGACATCGGCTTCGGTGCTGAACACGCCGCAGAACGGAGTCGCCTGCGCGACTTGATCGCAGCACTACAAGAGCACCCGGAGCTGCAACAGACCCTGATCGCGATCAGAAAACTGCCGTCACCTCATTACGACGAGACTCAATGGCAAACTCTCGCCGCGCTCAGGGTCGTGCTGCGACACCTGACAGCGGAGTTGCGATTCACATTCGCCGAACGAAATTCGGTCGATTTCGTCGAACTGGCTCTGGCTGCTCAACAGGCTCTCGGAGAATCCGACGCCCCATCAGAGTTACTGCTGGCGCTTGATCGTCGCGTACAACACATACTCGTTGATGAATTCCAAGACACGTCACACACGCAACTACGGTTGCTGGAACTGCTAACCGCGGGTTGGCAACGAGGAGACGGCAGAACGTTGTTTCTCGTCGGCGATCCGATGCAGTCCATATACCGCTTTCGCAATGCCGACATGTCGTTGTTTCTAAAAACCAAGACCCGAGGAGTTGGCGATGTGCATTGCGAGTCGTTAGTCCTGGATCGAAATTTTCGCAGCGGGCCAGCTATCATCGACTGGATCAACCGCCATTTCCCGAGCATTTTCCCTAGTGACGATGAGCTGGGCTCAGGTGCCGCCCGTTTCTATCCTTGTGAGGCGACTCGCGATGACTCGGCCCACGCGACAGTCGAGTTGCACGCGTTGCGCGGCACCGACCCGCAAGCCGAGATCGATCGCGTGATCGAGATACTCATCGACGAGCGCAGCCGCTACCCGGACCATTCGGTCGCGATCCTGGTCCAGAGCCGCGGCCACCTCGAAGGACTCCATCAGCAACTACGCGCCCGGCAGCTGACCGTCCACGCTGTGGAGCTGGAAGCTCCCAATCAGCGCCAGGTGGTGCAGGACCTCCTCGGCCTGACCCGCGCCCTAGTTCATCTCGCAGACCGGATCGCCTGGCTGGGTGTGCTCAGGGCACCCTGGTGCGGACTGACCTGGCAGGACCTGCATCGCTTGGTCTCGAACGACCGGGAGCGGCCGGTGTGGGACCTGATGAACGACCAACAGCGTGTTGAGCGTCTGTCCGCCGACGGCTGCCGCCGGTTGGTCCATAGTCGCGAGATCCTTCAGCGAGCGTTCGACTGCCGCGCCCAGCAGCCCCTGGCACGTTGGATCGAGCGGACCTGGGTGACGCTAGGTGGGCCGGCGTGTCTCGACCTCGCCGCAGAACTCGAGCAAGCGGACCGGTTCTTCTTGTCGCTTGGCAAGCTCGAGCGTCGTGGCGACCTGGATGATCCGCCATCGCTGGAGTCCCATTTCTCGGACCCGCGAGGTCAGGGCGAAGCCCCCCGAGAGTCCGGCATCGAAATCATGACCATACACCGTGCCAAAGGGTTGGAATTTGATACGGTCTTGTTACTCGGCCTGGGCCGGCCGCCGCCTCCCGAGAAGCGCAGAGGCCTGTACTGGCTGGAGAGAGTCGCCGCCAACGGTCGCGACGATTTGTTGCTCGCACCGCTAACGGCCAGCGCGGATGAGCCAGACGAGCTAGGCGACTTTCTGCGGCAGGCTGACCGGGAAAGAGATCTGGCGGAACGAGCGAGGTTGCTTTACGTCGCGACGACGCGAGCGCGAGATCGGCTGCACCTGATCGGACAACTCAAACCGAATGCGAGGAATCCGCCATCCAGAAGCTTACTCGCGTATTTGTGGCCGCGTGTTCAGGAACGCTTTGGCGAGACAGAGGCCGCAGCTATCGAGCCGGGATCGGTAACCGACAGCATCCGGCCTGTCCTGCGCCGACTTGCCGACGGCTTCGACTTATCGCTAACGCCGACGGCTATTGCGGTCAGCCCGCTGCCGGCGGTAGGACCCTCGCGTCCGGAGTTCGAGTGGGCCGGCCAGGCCGCGCTGCAGATTGGAGCGGTCGTGCACCATGCGCTGCAGGTAATGGCCGACACCGCGATAGACAATTGGAACGCCGGCAAGGTCCGCGACCAGGCCGAGCTTTTCCGCGGCGAGTTGCGTTTACTTGGCGTCGAAGAACCCGAGTTGGAGGCCTCGACTCGCCGCGTGATCGAGGCACTCTGCCGAGTATTGACAGACTCGACCGGCAACTGGCTCCTGCAAGATCATGCCGAGGCCGCATCGGAACTATCGCTAACGATCCATACCGCGGCCGGCCTGGAGCATGTGCGCCTGGATAGAACATTCGTCGATGCGGATGGCACTCGTTGGATAGTCGACTTCAAAACCAGCACTCATGAAGGCGGCGCAAGAGCTGCGTTTCTGGAATCAGAGCTGGAGCGATACCGTCCGCAATTGGAACGATACGCCAACGCGATGGCCGCGATCGACGCTCGAACGATTCGCCTCGGCCTTTACTTTCCGCTCTTGCAAGCGTTTCGGGATTGGGCACCGGGAGGCTAGCCCGCTAATGAACGCGCACGACAGCGGCGAGTCGCTGCGCGTCGGACAGCGGCGCAATCACCAGATCTTCGATGAGGTCATAAAGTTGACGAAGATGCGGTCGGCGTTCGTCGCTGGGGAAACTCGACGAGGTCGTCACGACAACCAGATTCAGCTCCGGCACCAAGACAATGAATTGACCACCGTAGCCCCAGGCGTAAGGCGTCCAATAACCCGCCATCTCGCGGATCCACCAACCGTAGCCATAATAACGACCGCTCTCTCGTGTCGACACGGCGCGCGGACGCAACGACGCCCCGACCCAGTCTGCCGGGATGACCTGCGAACCATTCGCGCGGCCACCATGTAGATAGAGCTGTCCAAATGCCATCATCTGCCGCGGCGTGAACTCCATATCATTACCGCCAAAGTAAATTCCCTGCGGGTCTTGCGGCCAGTTGGCCAGGTGGAACCCGAGAGGCTCACCCAGCGCCTCGCGGGCGAAGGCCAGCGTACTTTTGCCGGTAGCAATCGTTAAAATCGCAGACAGCAGGTGCGTGTTACCCGTGCTGTATTCCATGCGACTACCCGGCGAACGTTCCAACGGCTGCGCAAGAGCGAAGCGAACCCAATCGGAACTCTGGGTCCATGCACCGTAATTACGATTGCTGGTCGTCTCGAGACCGGACTGCATCGTCAGCAGGTCATCTATCGTGATCCGACGCTTACCGGCATCCGTTTCACTTGCGAGTTCCTCGCCGAAAAAATCGCCAATGGGCTGACCCACGCTCTCGATGTGCGCTTCGCTGATCGCAATGCCGATCAGCGCCGAGATCACGCTTTTCGAAACCGATTTGACATTGGCGATAGTCGAAGGACCTCGACCATTGAAATACTCCTCCAGAATCAGATCGTCATGCCAACTGACCAGGAGGCTGTACAGACGGGGCAGGGAACCGGCCATCTCGACCGCGGCATCGAGTTGAACTGCCGGAGCGGAGACAGGGCGCGTCACCTCCTGCGCGCTAACCGTCGGCTGAGTGGATTCGATTACGATGCAAAGCGTGAAAACCGTAGCCGCGAGCCGTTTGCTGACAATCTGACAGATCGGATTAGCTACCATAGCAATCTGCTAGTCGTCTAGGACTGCCACACGTAAAGGCGACCAAGCCATTCCATCCGGCCGGTCGTGGCCGTCGGTCAGAATCGCGGGCGGTGCGGTGGGATTCGCCAGATCGTAGACGAGAATACGGCCACCCGCCCGGTTGCTGACGAAACCGAATTCTTCGTTGACCAGAAAACCGTAGCCATCGTCGCCCGGCAACAGTGCGGAGATCGAGACATCATGAAGAACGGCCCGCGTTTCTTCAGTATAGATGCGCAGAAACGCGCCGGCCTGGTTACCGCTCACGATCACGACACGCCCTCCAGACAACGCCGCGATACGTCGGGGTTGGTCTGCGGACGGAAAGTTGTCCTCGACGCGAAAGGTTTGCGTATTGATGATCGAAATGCTGTCCTCTTCTTGGTTCAGAACCCAGACCGTTCGGCCATCAGCCATGACCGCTAGCCCTTCCGCTCCAAGACCGGTAGTGATGACCGTTGGCACACGCTCTTCGTGCAGATAGATCACCGATACGGTCCCGTTACCCTGCCGACCGGCGACGTAGGCGTGCATCTCATCCGGACTGAGTTGCACCATGTGGCCCTCTCGTGCATCAGCTCCGATGGGGTAGGTACGGAGCACTGTGCGGGCCACGACATCAACCAACGCCAGTCGGTCCGCTGCTTCCATCGTTACCAGTGCGCGTCGACTGTCGGCAAGAAAGATCGAGTCGTGTGGTCGTGAATCGGGCCCGAGGTCGATATAACCAGCAATGCGTGCATTCGGTACGTCGATGATGACGACTCGACGACCGACGGGATCGGCATTCGGACCGTACTCACCCGTCACGGCCCACCGGCCGTCCGGAGAGACCGCGATCTCGTGCGGAGTTCTGACACCAATCGGCAGGCGCGCGACTTCAATCTTGGTCGCGAGATCAAAAAACGAGATGCTCCCGGCCTGGTGATCACCATTGACCACGAGTAACGTGCCGTCTTGGGCCGAGACGGAGGCCACGATCAATATCAGTAACCCTGCGGCGCTGACTCGGTAGTCGCGCCCGGCTGCTGAAGACCATCCGCGAATCTCGTGTCTGCCCCTACATCGCATCCTAGACGCCCTTTACCGTAACTTCCATACGGCCGATTCCTTCGATTTCACACTCCATTACGTCGCCCGGCTGTACCGGGCCGACTCCGGCTGGCGTTCCAGTGTAGATCACATCACCGGGAAACAACGTGTAGAACTCGGAACATTTCGAGATCAGCGTCCTCACATCGTAGATCAGCTCGTCGGTCCCCGCATCCTGGCGCACGTCGCCATTCACACGCAGGGTTAGACGCAATTTGTCGGGATCCGCTATCTCGTCTTTCGTCACCAGCCATGGTCCCAGTACGGAGTAGCTGTCGATCGACTTCCGCAGACTCCTGTCTTCCTTGCCGCGTACGGTCATGTCCAGACCGATCGCGTAACCGGCGACGCACTCCAGCGCTCGCGACGTTTCGATCTGCCTGGTTTCCTGACCGATGATGACGGCAAGCTCTATTTCATGGTCGGTACGCCGGTCCGGGAATCGACGCACCACACCCTCACCAGGGCCCACCAGCGAAGAAACCGCCTTCAAGAAACACAGCGACTCTGAGATCGGTTTCAGCTTGGGCCGGTCGAACGAAATGCCCTTATCGGCGAGCGCCTCGTCAATGTGAAGCCGGTAATTAACCGGCGCGGCGATCAGCTTGGTAGGATTCGCTACCGGACTGAGAATCGTCACTTCCGCCGGTTGGTAATGTTGCGCATGTTCGACGAGGTCCGCTACCCGTGAGCGGACCGCATCCAGATGCTCGATCAGCAGATCACCCCGAGACGGCAGCGGCCACCTGACCTGCGGCAGCACCTCCAACGCGGCCGTGACATCAAGAATCGCATCGCCCACCACGACGCCCAGTCTGTTCGCGTTGAATCGGCAAAGTTTCATGCCGTATTTACCCGCTTATGCCCACGGCTGATCGAAGAGCGCGCATAACGGCTGCAATAGACCATTGTTAACCCGTTGCTGGAGGATCTGGACGCCGCTCCAGGCGGCTGCCCTCGTTACCCTCGCCATAGAAATTTCCGAGATAGTACCTATAACTATCTGAGATATAATAATGTTTTTGTATGCGTCTGACCCGGGTGTCGGGCTAGAGGCTACCGCTCAGACTGAATGCCCGCTGGCCCGACGCATCGGGCGGGGCCGTCATGAACTCGAGTCCCTGGCTGAGCTCCACCGGCGCTTCTGGGCGCGTCCGGACAACTCCCTCGATGACGTAGGCTCTATCCGGACTCAAACGCAGCGAGCCCGACACTTCCAACGGACCACCCTGATCTTCAAAGTTGCCGACAAGTACACCGTTCGAAGAATCTACAAATCGAATGCGGTAATTACCCAGTGCGATCAGCGAATCGCTCGAAGGCGTGAATATCAACGGCACTTCCAATTCTCCGAGGCGGATCTCTCCTGTTGCGCCGACGGGCCAGCGATCCTGAATCCGGAGTTCCGACAACTCTGCGCTGACGTAACCCTCGATGCCACCAAGCGGTAAAAGTTCCTGCAAGCCGTCAAGGCTGATACTCGCGCGCAAATTTCGCAACGTCGTTTCGGTGAACGTCGCTTCAATTTCTGTCTCCAGGAAACCGTTCGCAAGGCGTGCTTGTACCTGGCCACCGATTCGCGCCAACAATAGCGGCCATGGCTGCAGACGCCACTGAATCTCATTTAGCCCGAACCTGCCTACCGAGCCCAGCAATGCCCGACCCGACCACAGCGTCCCCTCGATACCGGCAAGCCGGAGCGAATCAGGGGCGAACCACCGATACGCTGTGCTGGCGGGAAACAGGGTCAACAGAAAAGCCAGGTAAGCTCCCGCACCCAAGGCTATCCAGGAAAACTTGCTCGGAGCGGACACTAAGATCGGCGTAGAACTAGGGTCGCGCTGACGAATCCCGCCTGGCGCGAGCCGCTAAAGTTCGCCGACTCGACCACAACACCATAGCTCCGCTGCAAAGCCACCAACCAGTTTACGAGTGAGTCGAAAGAAGCGGCTTGGAAGGTCACGCGAATCCCGTCTGTGCCGTCAGGCTGGGTACGTGACAGCGAGCCCGTCAATCCATGCGCGCGATGCGTCTGATCCACGAGGAGAACCAGCGATTGCGTTGCGGCAGCGTTGACGCTGGCAGGCATCGGGCCACCTAGTGCTTCTAGCCGTTGCAGCGTTGCGAGCAACTGCTGCTTCTCGGCGACGGCGCCATCTAGCTCGGTAGCGCCGCCGCGCAGCGGTGTCCAGATAAATCCCCAAGCGATGATCAAGGCGACCAATATTGCTCCAGCCGAAAGAACGATCTGGTCGCGGTGCTCCAGGTTGTCAAACCATGCCCTCACGGTACAGCTTCCAATATCTGCAAACGGCCTTCGACGCCATCAGGGCCCGGGTTCGCCGATTGAATATTGACCTGAAATCGACCGCTGCGTGCCATCTCACGCGCGAATCCATCGAGCGCCGGAACATCCGGCACAACCACCCGCAGATCCGTTACGCCATTGCGAAAACTCAGCGCTTCGACGCGGCTGGCAGGATCTCGAGCCTCGGCCATTGCGACCAATGTCGCAAGAAAGACCGGGTCGGCTGCCGTAGCGGACGAATCACCGGCCGCTGCTAGACGGCGTTGGAGTTCGGTACGGCAGGTCGCGATTTGCGCCGATTGAAAGATGTTTTGGCATCTCGTCTCCAGCTGCGATGTCAGTGCCTGATCTTGCTGACGGAGTACAGAAAATCGAACTGCCTCTGTCAGCGTGGCAAGGACGCCGAAACTCAGTAGCAGTGCTGCTGCCATGCGCCACGGCCGCAGCAACGCACGGCGGTTTGATAAGGGCGCGTAGGCTCCCTGCAGCAGATTGCTCCCCGGCTGATTGATCAGCGTCGCGCCGAATCTTGGTAGCGGGCCTTCCGGTAATATCTGCAGATCGACACTCGAGTACCGATCGCGTAACGCATCTATCTCGCTCTCGCAGCGCGCGTAACCGACTTCATCCGCGTAGATTACGATGTGGCGGCTAGCCGCATCGTCTACAGCATCTGAAGATAGAATCTCCAGCACCTCGGTCAGACTGAATCCATCGAGAACAAACGGCGGCCGATCGGGCAATCGTCCATAGACTCGATTGCTTTCCACAACGAAGGTCAGGTTTCCCGGTGTATCCGGCACACCCTCCGTATCTGCGTAGATCAGATCCGGTCTGAAACCTGCCTGTTCACACTGGGCAAGCCAGCTCTCCAATCGAGCCCGCGTGACGATAGCAACCGACATGGAACCGTCGCTGTCGCGCGCGCCAGGGAAAAACAACAACCCCTCTACATCCTCGGCGACGATATCCTCAAGCGAGTAGGGCAGCATTTTCAGCAAACGCGCCCGCCCTTTGATCGGTAGGCTCGCCCGCGTCGTAATGACGCTCACGCCGCCGACCAACAGAATTACCCGCCGGCCCTCCATTGCGGAGACGGCAGCCTCCAGCGGTCCGGTCTTCGCCTGGACTAGCCGATGACCGTCGCCGTCCAGAGCAATCCACATTGCCTCGGAAGTCTCTTCCGCTAAACGCACGACAAGGTATTCAGACACGCCTACAGAACTCCCAGGCTCCTGAAGATCGCGCGAACAATCCCACTGTTATCGCGCTGCAACACAGAGTACATGGTGAACTGGTTAGTGCCAATAGCGACCGTGGCTGTCAACAAGAAGTACTGACTCACGCCATCGATTCTGCGTAATACATCGGGCTCAACGTCACCTGCGAAACTGGTGCTGATGTCGGGAAAATCCGCGCCACCACGTTCTTCGATCAACGCTGCGCCTCTAGCCATATCGATGTCATCGGATAACGATGCCAGCAGCACAGCCGGCGCGGTGTTGACATTGAGACTCGTGCCAGAGGGAAGGGCGGTGACATAAGGCGCTAAGACCCGGTAAGACTCCAGATCGAATCCAGACATGGCCAACAGCTCGCTAGAGCTCGTGATAGCGGTGTTCGATGTCCGGTAGGGCGGATCGAAACTGAAGTAGGCGGCATCCTCAGCACCGAACGGAAAGCCGGTATCGCCGTCGGGATCGAGCCAGTCAACGACAACGCCCGCAAAAGTAGGGTCGAGTTCCAGAGACTCCAGCAGGCGCTCGAACTGGCGACGCGCAATCTGATCTTCCTCTCCTTGCGGGGTAACAAGATTATTCAGATTGAAGCGGCCCTGAAGATCCTCCACGCGTCCGCTGATCGCTCCACCGTCGACCGGCATGGGTGGTAGCTCGATCGCCCACGATTCCCCAAGGTGATCGCTGTCGATCGAATCGACCTGGTCCTGGCGCAGTATCTCGCCAGCCCAGGCCTCCGCTCCTTGCAGATACAACAGCCCCTGATCGGCTGCCAACGCCGACGCAGTACGCCTCTGGTCCAGGCTGGCGTTCCACATCAGATCGACCGCGATCACGGTCCCGAGCGCCACCACCAGCATGGCAATCATCACTGCGACGCCACGCTGCCTGGCTGCAACCGCGATCATCCGCCTGTCTCCACGCGGCGCCAGACCCGGCCGAAGTCTTCCAGATTAACGCCGAACTCAATCACCCTAGGCCGGGCGACCAGTCCAGCGGGTCCGGTCATCGACAGCGGCGGCCACAGCACCTGCCACTCACCGCTGGCGTCCAGCAAACGGATTTCGATCTCCTCGACACCGGTCAACAGCTCGGTGCGAATTGGCGGCGTCGCCAATGTCCGATCCATCACGCTCCAGTGAAAGCGCACCAAGATGTCGTCCTCGCGATCGTACGCAACCCTGAGTACCGAACCGCGCGGCAACGCGACCGGATTCGCCCAGCCACCGCGGCTCAACTCGAGCTGAAACTGTGCGTTCGGATCGACGAGCACACTTGGCTGCCAGTCCTCACCGCGTTCTTCGCGCGTCGGACGCGGGTGAACCTGCGCCAAGTCTTGAGAGATGATGCGCATGGCGAACTGAATCTCGCGCCATCTCTCGGCGCGTTGCTGCGCGATCGTCTGTTGTCTGATCACCTCTGACAAGCCACCCAAGGCCATGACGCCGATGACCGCGACGATAGTCATCGCGACAAGTAGCTCAAGTAAGGTAAACCCTCTGGCAAGTCTCATCCGCCAGCTCCTGCTCTGCCGGCGCCCATGCCAACCGAGAGCCAATTGAGGGGAACAAAGCCTCGCGGTGGCGGCGGTTCGATAAAACCCGACATCGTGTGAATCTGGAGTTCAGGGCTGTCGGAACGAAACACTGCCACGTCAACGCGACGCAAGTTCTCGACGGGTGTTTCCGAAACCTCCGCACGCCAGATCCACTCCCGCTGAGCGAACGTCACCTCACCCTCGGTCACACCGAGTGGGGGCCACTGTGGTGCGACGCTGAAGTCCGTCAGAGTGTTCGACGCGATCCAGCTCGCGAGGCTTTTTTGCTCGATAAATGCCGTACTCACTACATAGCGGTTCAGTTGGGTGTGCACCGCCATCATGCCCAGCGAGACGATTACCAGGGCGATCATCGCTTCCAGCAGCGTAAAGCCCGCGAGCTTGGTGTTAGCCCGTCTATTGCACATCGAAGCCGACCTCCGAAACTTCCAGGGTGCCATCGAGTGCGGCGCTGAGCAGTATCCGGCCACCATCCAACTCGCGATAGAATGCGACCTCGAACGGTGTCATTTCACCACTGGCTAGCAGGACGACCTGGGGCTGGGGCGCTTCCAGAGCTTCCGGGTCAAATTCACGATCCAAGGTGATATCGCGATCCTCAAGCCTCAGGCCGAGACTTAACGGCTCCTGTAACAGGCGCTCGCGCAGGAACCGGTCGTCGATCGGCTCGAACCACAGCAGACGCTGTGGATCATAGATATAGAATCGGTAGCCTGTTTCACTGAACAGCAAGCCGTAACTGCGATTCTGCATGACTGCCTCCTCGCGAATTAGCTCGAGCAGCGTACGTAACCGGAAAACCTCTCTGTCGATCTCACGATCACTGCCGAGGGTGCCGACAGACAGGATTGTGGCACCGGCAAACACGCCGATGATCACGACCACCACGAGAAGCTCTATGAACGAGAACCCGCCGCGATAGCGACGGAGCGGCGAACGTTTAGTCCAGATTCCAGTTGCCGATATCGGCATCGATATCTTCGCCGCCTTCCTGCCCGTCGGCACCGTAGGAGAAGAGATCGAACTCACGTTGCTGACCGGGGTAGAGGTACTGATACGTGTTACTCCAAGGATCCGAGGGTACACTGTTCAGGTAGGGCTTCCAGTTCCGCGCGGTCGCTTCGCCGGGGTTGGTGACGAGGGCTTGCAGGCCCTGATCAGTAGTCGGATAGCGAAAGTTGTCGAGTCGATACAGATTCAGTGCAGTCTCGATGCTGCGAATATCTCCTTTGGCGCGAGTGACCTCAGCCTGACCGATTCTGCCGATCACGTTGGGCGCCACAATAGCGACGAGGAGACCGATGATCACGACCACGACCATGATCTCGATGAGCGTAAATCCCCGCTGCAAGAGTCCCGCCGTTGATTTGGCTGGTGACATGTGTCTACCTTCGCCTGGTTCATCTGCAGAAGGCTCGACGATAGCACAAACCTATTAGCGTAGCCGTGAACCGAAAGCCACTTTGGCAAGCGTATCGTTTACCCCGCGAGGCGCTTATCCGTTGGGTTCCAGTACTCGTCATCGTGCTCGCGAGCCTAGCTTTGGGGCTCGGCGAGGATGAGCTGCGGCAGTGGGGACGGTACGAGCGGGAGGCACTCGAATCGGGCGAATGGTGGCGCCTGATCACTGCTCATCTCGTTCATCTGGGGTGGGGCCACCTCTGGCTGAACCTGGCCGCACTTGTGATGCTGGCCGTGCTGTTCGATACGTTGATGACCGCGGCGGATTGGATTCTCGCCAGCATTCTGTGCGCATTGAGCATCGATATCGGCCTCTACGTGTTGCAGCCGGACGTCGCATGGTATGTCGGCCTCTCTGGCATGCTTCACGGCTTGATGATCGTCGGCGCCTTCGCGTTAATTCGAGCTGACGCGCGACTGGGCTACGTCCTGCTCCTAGGAGTGGGGGGCAAAATGATCTGGGAGCAGCTGGTCGGTCCGTTGCCGTTCTCGGAATCGACGTCGGGCGGCCCGGTGCTCGTCGATGCCCATCTATACGGCACAATCGGTGGGCTGCTCACACAGCTCGTCCGCATGGTTCAGCGTCGCAGGCTAGCGTAGGTCCGTTATAATCTCGCGCTCGCAGACGTCTGGAGAAGCCCAATGGATCTGGCAGAGCTCAAACCCTGGCCGGGAATCGACGGGCGAGTCGCACTCGTCAGCGGCGCGTCCAGGGGAATCGGGCGAGCTATCGCCGAAGCCCTGAGTCTCCAAGGAGCGATCGTGATCGGTACAGCGACAACCCGGCGCGGGGCCGATGCGATCTCTGCCTCCCTACAAGAGCGTGGCGCAAAAGGACGCGGTATGGTGCTGGACGTCAGCGACCCAGCTTCGGTCACATCGCTTTTCAGCGATCTAGGAGGTACCGAAGGGTCGCCCAGCATTCTCGTGAATAATGCAGGTATCACCCGTGACAATCTGCTGGTACGCATGAAAACCGAGGAGTGGGATCAGGTCTTGTCGACTAATCTGTCGTCGCTCTATCGCCTCTGCAAGGCGTCACTACGCGGCATGATGAAGGCCAGAATGGGAACGATAATCAATGTCACATCGGTGGTTGGCCTCACGGGAAACCCCGGGCAGACAAACTATGCCGCCGCAAAGGCGGGGATGATCGGCTTTACCAAGTCGCTTGCACTAGAAGTCGCATCGCGACATATCACCGTTAACTTGATCGCGCCGGGTTTTATCGACACCGACATGACGAGAGATCTGGATACGTCACGGACTGATGCGCTTCGCCAACAGATTCCAGCGGGCAGACTCGGTACACCTGAGGATATTGCTGCGGCTGCTGTTTTTCTGGCGTCTGATGCCGGCGCCTATATCACTGGGGAAACCTTGAATATCAACGGCGGCCTGGCGATGATTTAAAGCGCGAGATCGCAATGCAACCTATTGTTTTTATACCAGTTAGTAGGCGATTAACCAGCGTTGTAGATTGCCCCAGTTGATTGCCATACAATACGCGCCACATCGGGCCGGCCCAAGGCGCGGCCTGTAAATTCAAGAATGAGGTACCACGCGCATGAGTAGTGTCGAAGACCAAGTCAGAGCAATCATCGCAGAGCAGCTCGGCGTCAAGACAGATGAAATCAAAAACGACGCTTCGTTCGTGGACGATCTAGGTGCTGACTCCCTGGATACGGTAGAACTGGTGATGGCTCTAGAAGAAGAATTCGAAACAGAGATTCCCGATGATGATGCCGAGAAAATCACCACGGTCCAAAACGCCATTGACTACGTCACCGCTAGCAAAAAAGAAACCTAACCTGCAGCGGCGCGGCGGCCTATTACCTCTTTGTTCAAAAAATCGCGCTAGGGAAACCCTGTGTCTAGGCGACGCGTCGTCGTAACGGGATTGGGGCTAATCTCGCCCGTCGGCACCAATACTGCTGACAGCTGGCGTTGCGTTCGTGACGGCATCAGCGGCATCCGTGCGATCGACAGCTTCGATACCGAAGGTTTCGCCACGCGTATCGGAGGCCAGATCAAGGACTTCGATGTCAGTCCCTACCTCTCACTGAAACACGCCCGCAATGCAGATCTCTTCATCCACTACGGCGTTGCGAGTTGCAAACAGGCGATCGACGATGCCGGCCTGGAAGTTTCCGACAGCGAGGGACATCGCTTCGGTATCTTTATGGGCTCGGGTATCGGCGGGCTGCGCACGATAGAGAAGAATTTCGAGCGATACATGAAGGGCGGAGCACGGCGTATCTCGCCGTTCTTCGTCCCCGGCAGTATCGTCAACATGGTGTCCGGTCATATCTCCATCGACTACGGCATGACGGGACCGAACCTGGCGCTCGTGACCGCTTGCGCCACTTCGACACATTGCATCGGCCTCGCAGCCAAACTGATCGCCTACGGCGACGCCGATGTCATGCTCGCCGGTGGCGCTGATTATGTGACAACCCGGTTGGGACTAGGCGGCTTCTCATCTGCGCGGGCGCTCTCCACGCGCAACGACGATCCGGAGCGCGCGAGCCGTCCGTGGGATCGGGATCGCGACGGATTTGTACTGAGCGACGGCGCCGGCTGCCTGGTGCTGGAGGAATACGAGCGAGCGAAGAAACGCAACGCATCGATCTATGCCGAAGTCGTTGGTTCCGGAATGAGTGGCGACGCCAACCACATTACCGCCCCCGCGACGGACGGCCGCGGAGCCGATCAATGCATGCGCATAGCGATTGACGACGCAAAGCTTAACCCGGAGCAAATCGGCTACGTCAACGCGCATGGCACATCAACGCCTCTTGGCGACCTTGCCGAAACCATCGCGATAAAACGCACGTTTTCTGACCATGCAAAGCGGCTGGCCATCAGCTCTACCAAGTCGACGACCGGTCATATGCTTGGCGCGGCGGGAGCGGCGGAAGCCATTTTTACCGTGCTGGCTCTGAAGAACCAAGTTCTGCCACCCACCATCAATCTCGACAACCAAGATCCTGAATGTGACTTGGATTACACACCGAATACCGCCAGAGACGTCGAACTCGAGTACGCGCTGTCCAACTCCTTCGGCTTCGGTGGCACCAACGGTACGGTGATATTCAAGCGGCTGAATTAAACGACCGGCCGCCAAACATTCTGCGCACATGCAATGACAACGACCTGGCTCGTGAATGGCGCAGATACGGCGGTCGATCCAGGAGATCGCGGCCTCGCATACGGGGATGGTCTATTCGAGACAATGGCGGTCCTGGACGGCGAGATACGGCGGTTCGACTTGCATCTGGATCGGCTTATCGAGGGTTGTCGTCGACTGAAGATCGCATCGCCCGATGCCGACGCGATTCGTAGCGATCTCGAAATAATTAGGCCTCGCAACGGTCGCGCCGTCGCCAAACTGATTGTCACTCGAGGCCCTGGTGCCAGGGGCTATCTTCCCAGCGGCGACGCACAATCGACTCGAATTGTGGGAATAGGCCCCTGGCCGGACTATCCTGCTTCAAACTACACTAAAGGCGTGGTCGTGCGGAACTGTCAACTACGTCTCGGCGAGAACCCAATGCTTGCGGGACTCAAACATCTGAACCGGCTGGAAGTTGTACTGGCGCGCATGGAGTGGACAGCGGGACCGTGGGATGAGGGATTACTGACCGATTCGAGCGGCTCGGTTGTGGGTGGCACAATGAGTAATGTGTTTACCGTGCGAGGCAATACGCTGCTGACTCCCAGTCTTGAACGCTGCGGAGTCAAGGGAGTCATGCGTCGAGTTGTGATGGAGTTGGCACCTGAACAGGGCCTCGAGGTAGAGGAGGGCGATTTCCCCCCCGACGTGTTGAGCAAGAGTGCCGAGATTTTTTTAACCAATGCGATCTTCGGAATCTGGCCTGTGCGGCAGCTGGATCAGCAGCGGTTCGCCCCCGGACCGGTCACGAAGAAGCTGATGCTTGCTCTGGAAACCGACGCCCGTGGCTAACCGGAGACTCGTCGTGGTGTTGGTTATCAGCCTTTGCGGCATCAGCGTAGCAGGCACTTTGAGCTGGCGAACCTTGAATGCACCGATGGCGATACCCTCGACCGGTGTTCGACTGGATATACCGCTGGGAACGCCACTGACCGGTGTTACCAACGACCTCGCCCGCAGAGCGATACTAGACACGCCGCGGCTCCTGACGCTCTACGCGCGCCTACTCGGCGACGCAAAACGAATCCATGCAGGAGAATATCAGATCGCGCCCGAGACCAGCCCCCGGCAACTGCTGCGCCAGCTAGTCAACGGCGACGTCGTTCTTCACACGCTGACCGTCGTCGAGGGCCGGCGCTTCGATGAGTTCCTAACCGAACTGCGCGCACACCCTGCTATTCTCTCGAGCGATGACACTGCGGACGTCATCATGCGGAAACTCGGATCGGAGGGTGTCCACCCCGAAGGGCAGTTTTATCCGGACACCTACAGTTTCGCACGCGGCACAACCGATCTGGAAGTACTGCGGCAAGCACATCAAGCGTTAAACGACGTCCTCGCGACGGTCTGGGAGCAGCGGCAGACCGAGGTGCTGGAAAACTCCTATGAGGCGCTCGTACTCGCCTCGATCATCGAAAAGGAGACGGCGTTGGGCAGCGAACGACACCGCATAGCGGGTGTGTTCAGTCGTCGCTTGCGGCGCGGCATGCGCTTACAGACCGATCCCACGGTCATCTATGGCCTCGGAGATAGTTTTGACGGCAATCTGCGGCGTGTCGATCTCGAGACCGACACACCGTACAACACATACACGCGAGCGGGACTTCCACCGACACCGATCGCGCTCCCTGGCGGCGCGGCGCTTCGCGCCGCAGTTTCACCCGATATCGGGGATGCATTGTATTTCGTCGCGACCGGAGACCCGGATGGCAGCCATTACTTCTCCAGAAGTCTCGCAGAGCACAACCAGGCCGTGACTCGTTACCTGGAACGGCTGCGTAACCCGGAACCGCACTAGTCATAGTGAGTAGCGCATTCGTTACTCTCGAAGGACTGGAGGGAGTCGGTAAATCCACCAACCTCGCTTACCTGGAACAGCTGCTCGTGGCCGCCGGTGAGAAGGTTGTCGTCACCCGCGAGCCCGGCGGCACACCGCTCGGCGAACAGATCCGGCAATGGGTCCTGATGGGCGATCATGCCGGCCTGCCGGCAGAGGTCGAGACGCTGCTGATGTTTGCTGCTCGCGCTCAGCACCTGAACGAGGTCATTCGGCCGGCACTTGCTGACGGCGCCTGGGTGTTATGCGACCGGTTCACCGACGCCACGTTCGCTTATCAAGGCGGCGGACGAGGTGCGGCAATCGATCTACTGGAACAACTGAAGCGAGCCATACAACGCGACCTCGAGCCCGATTTGACACTACTGTTCGATGCGCCCGTCGAAGTTGGGTTCGAGCGAATTGCCAACCGGGCTCATGACCACTTCGAACGGGAAGACCATAGCTTCTTCGACAAAGTAAGAACTACCTACCTGGAGCTGGCCGAACGCTATCCTGAACGCATCAAACGGATCGATGCCACGCAATCGCTAGACACCGTTCAGCAGGAGTTAAGCGGCCACCTCAGCGAGTTGCTGCAGAGAACTACCACCGATGGATAGTGATTCGTCGCCAGCCGATGTGTTCAGTACGCAGCTCTGCCCGTGGCTGTTCGAACCCTATGCGCTGCTGGAGAACGCCCACCGGGAGGGGCAGCTTGGGCACGGCTGGTTGCTGACCGGACCTGCCGGGGTTGGCAAGCTCAACCTGGCTCTGGCGATGGCTAACCGGCTGCTGAACCCGGACGCGGCCGCTCCGGCACGACTGCCCGCAGCTGACGCGAACACGGCAATGACCACGCGGCATGAACCTGCAGGCCACCATCCCGACTTGCATTGGGTTTTCCCCGAACCCAAGAAGCGGTCGATCAGCGTGGCTCAGATCCGTCAGACAGCTGATGCACTGATGCTCACGAGCCTATACGGACAGGCCAAGATCGTCATCGTCGAACCGGCGGACGCCCTGACGCTCGAAGCCGCCAATGCGCTCCTGAAGACGCTGGAGGAGCCAACGCGCGATACCTACCTGTTTCTTGTCAGCCATCAAGCCGGGCACCTACCGGCAACGATCAAAAGCCGCTGCCAGACCCTGAGTTTGCCGCAGCCACCGCTCGAGAGCTCGCTGAATTGGCTCAGTGCGCAGCCCGGGGGCGTATCGCGAGCCGATTGGGCACAACTGTTGGTTCTGGCCGGCGGTTCGCCGTTTCGCGCCCTGACGCTCTATGAGAATGAATATCACAATAAAAACAGGTGTTTCGAGGAGAAATTTCAACTAATTTCTGAGCGTAAATTGGATCCACAAGAGGTCGCGGAAGAGTGGTTGAAACAGGACATCGAACTCCCTCTGACCTGGCTCTCGATCCGACTACAGCGAGTTATCCAGGCCCGGATGGCCCCGGACGTTTCGAACCCCGTCACAGATCTGGGCTCCGATCGCTTGCATAATACCTGGCGGGCACTAACACTGCGGGGCCTGTTCGGTAGGCTTGAAGCAACTGAAACGTTGCTCGGACAGTTAGGTAGAGGCACGAACGCAGATCTGGCACTACGAGTGCTGTTGTTGGACTTTCAGCCGCGATGAGGGCGAACATGAGTAAACCCGGACTTCTGACGCTCACCATCAAGGACAAAAGCGCCCTGTATCTCGCCTATATGCCGTTCGTTACGAACGGCGGTCTGTTCGTCCCGACCAATTCTAGCTACAAGCTGGGCGACGAGGTTTTCATGCTCCTTAGCATCATGGGGGAGAAGGAAAAAATTCCGGTCGCAGGCCAGGTAATCTGGATTACGCCAAAGGGTGCCCAAGGCAAGCGAACCGCCGGAGTAGGGGTGCAGTTTAGTGACCAGGACCAGGGCAATACCCAGAAACGGATCGAAAACTACCTGGCCGGCGCGCTGGGCGGCGACAAGCCCACTCACACGCTTTAGCCCGCGGTTCGCTAGCCAGCGGTCGCCGTACTCAAGCAGATTGCGCGCAAGACCGCCTGGTGCAATTCGCCGGTTAGTCGGCTGCTTCGTCGAGCTCGCCCTGGTTAAGCCCGCCTTTTAACACGACGGCTTGAAAGTCGGCCTCATTCAGTATGAAAGCCGCCGCTGAACTGCGCCGGCCCGTGTCACAACAGACAACGTATTTTTTTTCGAGATCCAGCGTATCGAGCTTCAGACGAAGAAAGTACAACGGTATGTTCACGGCGCCAGTCTCGTGGAAGGCTGCGAATTCGGTCGGCAAACGGACATCGAGCCATTGACCGCCGGCGGCCACGACTCGCTCCGCTTCGTCATGATCCAGCCATTCGAGCATCGGCTCGTTGAGAAGAGTCTGAAAGTCCTCTTTCCCTAGACGCATCAAGGTGCCATCCGTCTCCATCGTTATCGTCGCGTTGCGCTTCGCCTCGGAGATCAACGCTTCCTCGCCGAATGTGCTGCCGACGACCAGCGAAGCCAGCGGGATGCCTTCCTTGTGCAGAGGCGTCTCACGCGTAACCAGGCAGCGGCCACGAGTAATGATATAGAAATAATCGCCTTCATCGCCCTGCTTGATGACGCCGTCTCCCGCTTTATAATGGACCTGCTTTAAACGCATGAAGATCGACTGAATATTGGCCGGCGGTATCTTGTGGAAAGCTTTGATCTGCAGGAGGATGGTCATCCAGTCGTCGCCCTTTTCGATTCCGGAACTTAGTTCATCGACTTCATACGAACCGGTCTGATCCCAGGTCAACATCACATCCAGGGTTTCGCTGTCTATACTGATGAATTCGACGACGCCCGTCGCGACTGCTGTCTGACGACGAGGCAATATGGGAGCGACTGGGTGACGTGCTGCATCCGTCCCGCCCGTGATGGTCCGAACGACGTCGCCGTCTTCTTTCAGTTCTATCGTCCCGGACAGCACATAGACTGTACACTTCTCGGTATCGCCCTCCTTGAACAGCTTTCCACCACGCGCCACTCGCTCTACTTTGATTTTCTTCAGCAGCGCGTGAAGGTTCTCCGGTTTCAGCCCGTTCAGTGGAGAGAACGTCTTGAGTTGTTCAATGTCGAATTCTTTGGCCATCGAGCGTGAGCTTGTCCTGTCCCGGATGAACTACAGCCCGGAAAGCGTCGAAGTCTAGCATAGGGCTCCACAACCAAGGCGTGGATTGCGTCGCTACCCCGCAGCCAACTTTCGCCAGCCTGGCCGGGGGTTGAACTGTGCTCCGAAACGCTCGGCTAAAGACTCGAGCCGTACGATGACGTCCTCGATTCCACGCTCGAGCACATAATGAATCGGTCCGCCGGTGAATGGCGCAAACCCCGTGCCGAAGATCACTCCCGCGTCCAGTAAATCGAGATCATCGACGACACCGTCCTCAAAACAAGCCATGGCTTCATTGACGAGGGCAAGAATCAGCCGGTCCTGTAGATCCTGGCTCGGTCGGTCGTAGCGCGATGCCTTTTGCGGCCGGTTGTTCTTGAACTTATAAAAACCTCTGCCCGTCTTCGCGCCGAGTTCACCAGCCTTTACCTTGGCGCGCAGTAACTCGGGCGCGGATGTACCCAAGATCTCGGTGACCTGTAGCGTGATATCCAGACCGACACGGTCAGCTAGTTCCACCGGCCCCGTCGGCATTCCGAAGTTTTGTGCCGCTTTATCGATCGTTTCGAGCGAAAAGCCTTCTTCGTGTGCACGCAGCGCCTCCAACATATAGGGCGCGAGAATTCGATTCACGACGAACCCGGGCTCACTACGGCAAGGCAAGGGTAACTTGCCAATCTGAGTCACGAACGACATCGCCCGGTGCAGAACCGCCTCGTTGGTTTCAGCGCCCCGGATGACCTCAACGAGCGGCAGATGGGACACTGGATTAAAGAAATGCAGACCGACAAGCCGCCCGGGGTCCACCATGGCCGCCGCGATCTCCTCGATTCTGATGCTCGAAGTGTTGGTCGCGAGGATCGCGTGCTCGGAAACCTCGGACTCCACTTTTCGAAACAAGGATTGCTTGGGTTCGAGCTGCTCGACGATCGCCTCGATGACAACATCGGTCTCACCGATTTGCGTGGCATCAAGATCAACTGTCAAACGTTCCTCGGCCGCGGCCGCATCGCCGGGTGCTCGTAAGCGACGCTTGAAGAATTTTTTCGCTCTTTCGATCGCGGGCTCAACATATTCCATTGCCCGATCCTGAAGCGTGACGGCCAGACCACGCACGACGCACCAGCTCGCAATATCGCCGCCCATCACACCGGCGCCGATCACATGCACGCGTTCTACGTCGTCCCGTTTCGGCGCTAGATTCCGCAAGCGCTCCCGGAGGAAGTAAACTCGAACGAGATTTTTTGCCGTGCTGCCGACGAGCAACTCACCGATTGAATTTGCCTCGGCCACATAGGCACCCGGACCTCGCGCACCGTAGCGCTGCCAAAGATCGATCATGGCGTATGGTGCCGGGTAGTGCTTCGGATCGGCGCGGCGTCGAACGCGTGAGCGAATGCTGCGTGCGACCCACGGTCTGACCAGCGCGAGGTTCAGAAGCCGCAGATACGATCGCGGCCGGTGCAACCGCGGCTGCTCCTTGAGAATCGCTGCGGCAGCCTCATACAGCGAATCAGCGTCGACGACGCGATCCACCAGACCCATTGTTTTAGCCTCAACAGGCGACACAGATCGGCCGCTCAACATGAGATCCAGTGCCATCGGTGCGCCCAAGAGCCGTACGGCTCTGACCGTACCGCCGAATCCAGGGTGAATTCCCAGCTGCACCTCCGGTAGCCCCAGACAGCGCTCAAAGCTTTTGACAGCAACGCGATAATCGCATGCGAGAGCGAGTTCCAGGCCGCCCCCCAAGGCGAAACCGTTGAGCGCCGCAACGGTAGGGCAGGGCAGATCCGCCACCTGTTGACACAGGTCTTGCCCTCGAGCCGACATTGCGGCTGCCTGCGCTGCGTTCTCCAGCTGCTGAAATTCGCTGATATCCGCACCGGCAATAAAGCCTGATGCTTTCGCTGAGCCGATGACCAAACCGGCAGGCGGGTCCGCAGAAAGAAAGCTCAGCTCCGCTGCCAGTTCCCGGACGCTGTCCTGGGAGAGCGCATTCACCGAGCTATCTTGCTTATCGAACGACAACCAGCACAGACCGTCGGCGTCCGTACGCCTGTGCCAGTGCCGGGAGGTCGGAGCCGATCTTGCCATGAGTTTCTCTATGCGGCTCTCTGTGACTGGTCGTCTATCTCAA
>SMWC01000075.1 GCA_004357505.1 Gammaproteobacteria bacterium
GACGAGATTAGCCGGGATCACGAGGGCTGGTTGCTGGCGCAGCTCGGCCCAGATGCAAGTACGGCTCGAGACTCTTTTCCGGGCTCCGCTACGATCCTGAGTGAGTTCCAACGCCTGCAACGCGTTCGCAACGAAGCCCGCCGTAGCGACGACGCTGAGCGCGGCGAGAACGCTGCGCAAGCCTACCGCACGTACATACGCTCGCAGTATCAGATCCAGGCGACTCGTCGGTATGAACTCGCAGCCGCAACCGATGTGCCATTCAGGGAGAGGCTGGTACATTTCTGGACCAACCACTTCGCGGTATCCGCCGATAAACAGGCCGTCACCCCGTTGGTGGGCACGCTCGAGGACGAGGCGATCCGGCCCCACGTCACGGGCCGCTTCTTCGATATGCTGCTCGCGGTCGAGCAGCATCCGGCGATGCTTCTCTACCTCGACAATCAGGCATCGATGGGGCCCAACTCCCGCGCGGCGCGGGCCGGCGCGCAACGAGGCAGGGATCTTGGACTCAATGAAAACCTGGCCCGCGAGATCCTGGAGCTACACACCTTGGGCGTCGACGGTGGTTATGATCAGAAGGACGTGACGACGTTCGCCAAAGTGCTTACGGGGTGGTCCGTAGGTGGCGGCCAGAACCGGGATGCGGAGTCGATCGCCGGAGCGTTCTTCTTCCGGGCCAGTACCCATGAACCAGGCGCCAAGACCATGCTTGGCAATCGTTACGAAGAGGACGGCATTGGTGAAGGCGAGGCCGTACTGACGGATCTCGCCATGCATCCAGCCACGGCGCATTTCCTCGCAGAGAAACTGGTGCGGCACTTCGTAGCCGATGAGCCGCCGGGCGAGTTGGTGAGTGAGCTCGCGCGGGCCTACCTGGATCACGATGGCGAGCTCAACGCCGTTTACGAGACACTCGTCAGCGCGCGAGCCGCCTGGGTCGAGCCGTTGGCGAAGTACAAGACGCCCCAGGATTTTCTCATCTCGACCTATCGGGCATTCAACCAGCGGCCCGATAACCCGGAGCGAATGATCGCGTTCCTGGAACTCCTCGGGCAACGGCCCTACACGCCGGGCTCTCCCGCCGGTTGGCCCGATACCATGGCCCATTGGGACGGGGGCGACGCGTTGATCAAACGCATCGAGTGGGCGGCCGCCGTCGGCCGGCAGATCAGCGATCGTGTCAGACCCGTCGAACTGGGAGAAGCGATCCTCGGCCCGGTGCTCGGCGATCACACACGAACCGTTGTTTCTAGAGCCGAGAGTTCGGCTCAGGGCCTGACGTTGCTACTGGCCAGCCCCGAGTTTCAGAGGAGATAGTGATGCTCGATCGAAGGCAGTTTGTTGCCGGTTCCACCCAACTCGCGATGCTCGCCGGCTTCCCCGGGCTGACCCTCGCCCAGGAGGCAGCGGACGCTCGCTTCGTGCTGGTCATACTCCGCGGCGGCCTCGATGGGCTCGCTGCGGTGGTCCCCTATGGTGAATCACGCTATCGCGGCGTTAGAGGTAGCCTGGCGGTGGACTCTCCCGGTCAGACGAACGGACTGTTGAAGTTGGACGGCCTATTCGGCCTGCATCCGTCGCTCAGCAAAATGCACGAGTTCTATCAGGCGGGTGATCTCGCCGTGATTCATGCTGTTGCCACGCCGTATCGAGAGCGATCTCACTTTGACGGCCAGAACGTGTTGGAGAACGGCTCCGACACGCCCTTCGGTTTGCGGGATGGCTGGCTCAATCGAGCGGTCGGGTCGGGCGCAGGGACCTACGGCGCAATCGCTCTGAGTCAGAATATTCCGTTGGTGTTGCGTGGCGATACGTCTGTCACGAGCTGGGCGCCATCGCGCCTGGCTGAAGCGGATGACGACACGCTCGCCCGTATCGGGGAGCTTTACGCGCACGACCCACACCTGGCCGGTCGGCTCCAAGAGGCGCTGGAGGCGCGTGCGATCGCCGGGGAGATGGGGGGTCGCCGCAACGCACGGGGTGGCGGTGCTCAAGGTCAGCTCGGGCCGGTGATTCGGGCGGCGGGCCGCTTCTTGTCAGCGCCGGACGGTCCGAGAATAGCGGTACTCGACACGGGCGGCTGGGACACCCATGCGAACCAAGGCGCTGGCCAGGGCATTCTCGCGAATCGTCTCGGCGGTCTGGACGCGGGTCTAGCAGCGCTCAAACAGGAACTTGGAGTCTACTGGCAAAACACGGTCGTCGTGGTCGCTACCGAGTTTGGCCGGACCGTGGCGGTCAACGGCACGCGCGGGACGGATCATGGTACGGGTGGCTGCGCCTTTATCGCCGGCGGCGCAGTACGCGGTGGCCGGGTGATCGCGGACTGGCCGGGACTGGCGGATCGGGATCTGTACGAAGGCAGGGATCTGAAGCCGACGACCGACCTGCGCGCCGTCTTCAAGGGGATCCTAATCGAGCACCTGGGCGCCGAGATCGCACAGTTGAACCGTGACGTGTTCCCCGATAGTGCGCACATCGCGCCACTCGAGGGCCTGATCGACGTCTGATCTCTGCCCGCAGCGGTCACAGTGCAGCGTATCGATCATGCGTGTACCTCAGGCCGCAAGCTCGATTCGTTCCAGGGCGAGCAGTTGCCGTTTGATGCGCAAGCCGCTCGAGTAGCCACCGATCGATCCGTTTGCAGCGATGACGCGGTGGCAGGGAATGATGATCGGTAGCGGATTGGCGCCGTTCGCCTGACCCACTGCCCGGGCCGCACCAGAGTTGCCGATGCGCCTGGCGAGGTCGCCGTAGCCACAGACCGTGCCGTACGGGATGTCGGCCAACGCCCGCCATACACGCTGCTGGAATGGCGTGCCGCTCGGATCAAGCACCAGGTCAAAGCTCGTACGCGTACCGGCAAAATACTCGCGTAGCTGGTCGCAGACCGGACGGCACCGCTGCGCTGCCCGTCCGCCGGCGGCAGTGGTTACACCGAAACTCACTCTCGTCACGCGACCACGATCATCGACGGCCACCGACACCGTTCCCAACGCAGTCTCAAACCGATCCCAGTATCCTTGGTTCATGATCGCAGACTTCCGTCGAGTTTCAGCTCGCCCCCGGGTTCTTCACAATAGCGCCTCCGCTGGTCAAGCTTCAGAGCAAGCGACTGATGGGACAAGACACTAACATCTCTGCCTGGGTTGTCGTCTATGAGACATCCGATCAGCGCCGCTCGGCTGAGGCGACCCTGGTACTCAGCGCGCTGGAAATCGAGCATGCGCTTACGCGCTCGAATGACAATTGGCGGTTGCGCGTTCCCGCAAGCCTAGCGGTTGCGGCTGCAGCTGAACTGGCCGCCTACGACAACGAGCGCTTAGCGCCGCCAATCGGGCCCCGGCCCATCGATGAGTTGTCCACGGGTTGGAGCGGCGTGATCGCGTACGGCGTATTGCTCTTGCTCGTCGCGACTCTGGCGCGGCAGGGCGCGCTGGACTTAGACTGGTTCGGCTCGGGCCGGCTTGATGCGGGACGGGTTGTCGCCGGCGAGTGGTGGCGAGCCGTGACCGCGCTGACACTGCACACGGATCTCAGCCATCTGGCCTCCAACATCATTTTCGGCAGCTTCTTCGGTCTTTATGTCGGTCGCTATCTCGGCGCGGGTTTCGGTTGGGCTGCGATTCTGCTTGGCGGTACGGCCGGTAATGTCGTCAATGCCTGGATCCAACCGGCAAGCCACCTCGCGATCGGCGCATCCACCTCGGTATTTGCCGCTCTAGGGCTGTTATCGGCCTTCACCTGGAGACGAGGCTACTGGCACAATACGCCTTGGAAGGTGCGCATCGCACCGGTGACGGCGGCTATCTGCCTGCTGGCGTTCACGGGCACCGGCGCCGGAACCGGCAGCGACAATGTCGACGTCATGGCCCATCTGACGGGATTTCTGGCAGGCTTTGGGCTCGGTATCTGGCTTGCGCTGAGCCGATTGCCACGGGGGAAAAAGCCCCAGCAAATTGTCGCGATCCTGGCCGCGGGGTTGATCGCCGGGGCCTGGGTGTCGGCATTCAGCGTGGCGGCGACCTTTCGTTAGCTCGCTTGCTGTCAGTCCAGCACGCTGGTCACGAGTTGCAGAAATTCTTCTTCGTTGTTGACGCTCTCTGCGCTGCGGGCATCTAGTGTGTAGCCGTGCGCGTCGGCGTACGCTTCGTAGGCCGGCCGCCGATGCGCCAGCAGTCGCGGAAAAAGCCAGCGGGCGAACTCGTCCGGCACGATCTCAGCGGGACCGGCCTGGCCGGTCTCGGCGATGTAATTTTCAAGCCGCTGCTCGAGGAAATCCTCGTGGTAGTACATCGGTTTTGGGTCGTCGATGGCTCGCTGAATCATGGTTTGTTCCATCGCTTCATCGGGCTGCAGATACAAAATCACGGTGTGCTTGGCCAGGATACTTGTGGTGTCTGCGTCGTCGAGTTCACAGATGCTGCCCCCCGCGTCGTTGATAAAGTGTTTATAGCCGTAGATCTGTTGTGCCTTTCCAATGAACTGCGCCACGTCTTGCATCGCACCGATTTCAGCCTCGCGATGAAGCTTTTGCCGAATTCGAAACTCCTCGACGGAGAGGCCACCTAGATCTGCACGCCCAATTTTGCCGAGAAAAGTCGCGATCGGCGCTAAGTTGTGTACGGTAATGTTGCTCGCGATGTAGATTGAGTCACTACGCAGTAGATCCTTGAGAAAACCGACCTGCATCGCTTGCCGTTTGATGTTGTCCAAGATCGGTTCGGCCAGATATTTGGTGCCGATGCGATAGTCGCCGGAGTAATGGAACCACTTCGACTTCGGCAGTTTGTTCGCGAGGGTGGTTTTGCCGACGCCCGACATGCCCAGCAGGGTAATGGCCTTATTGGGCCAAGCCAGAAATTCCTTTGCGCTCATTCTCATTGCGTGATCCACCTCGCGAGGCAGGCGTGATTATACGGTGAGCGTCGTCGAGAGTAGCGTGTGAGCAACCGTATAGCAGAGAAACGTTTTCCGTATTCTAAGCGCGCTCAGTCCGTAATATCCGGCTCGATGAAGCACCAGCGAACCGAAGGCACGTGCTGCTTGATTCTGACCTCCAGCGCGTTGATGCGCGCGACCAACTCGTTCACGGTCAAGTCGGGGTCGAAAAGGATCTTGGCGGCTAGCATCACATCGGCGCCAAACTGCAGTGTGATGCAGTTCAGTAGCTTAACAGTCGCCGCATCGGTGGCGATGATCTCATCGATTAGGGTGACGAGTTCCGGTTCGGCAGACCGCCCGACCAGCAACGAGCGTATTCTTCGGGCGATAAAAACAGAAACCGTCACGAGTACGATGCCGATGGCGATCGAGCCGACCGCGTCGAAGGCCGGCTCTCCTGTGGTGGCCGACAGACCGAGGAAGACGAACGCTAGAAGCAGGCCGATGATGGCTGCGACGTCCTCCCCGAGAACCACGACCAGCTCGGCATTGCGGGTATGGACAAGCCAATACTTCAAGGACTTAGCGCCACGGATCTTTCCGATCTCCCGCAGGCAGCCGAGCAGACTCAATGTCTCGAGCACGATGGCGACGGCCAATACCGACAGTCCTACCCACGCCGCGTTCAGCGGCTCCGGATGCTGCAGTTTGTGCACGCCTTCATAAACTGAGAACAGTCCGCCGACGCTGAACAACAATAGCGCGACGACGAACGCCCAGAAATAGGTGAGCTTGCCGTACCCTAAGGGGTGCTCACGATCGGCAGGCTTCCGTGCCTGGCGCATGCCGAGGTAGAGCAAAACTTGATTACCGCTGTCGGCGTAGGAATGAATCGCTTCGGCAAGCAGGCTACCCGAGCCCGTCAGGAGAGCCGCCCAGGTTTTGGCCAACGCGATAGCGAAATTCGCGACAAAAGCGTAAAGGATCGCCGCCGCAGCTGAGCCCTGATCAGTCGTAGCCACCGAGCTTCCAGATCCACGCGGCGAACGCGCGATCTGCGCCGCTGATTTCGATGCCGGCGGCGTGACCGGCTCGCGCCAAGAGATGCGTGTCGAATGCCATAGACAGGGGTTTCTGTATGCAAGCGGCACCAATGTGCCGACCTTTGACGCCGCGCGCAAGTGCAAGCCCAAGCGGCTAGAAAGCGAACCTTAAGCAGCCGTCGGCGAGGATCATGAACATCGGAGCGAGTTGCTTCGAGTACAATCTTTCGCCATTCAGCCAACGGAGGGGCTTGTGAGGATTGCCGTGCTATTCGGCGGAACCAGCACCGAGCACGATGTCTCCGTCGCCAGCGGCTCACAGGTCATTGGCGTGCTGCGGAGGGCGGGCCATGAGGTCATCGCAGTGGAAGCGAGCCGGGGCGTGTTGTTGCCCGAAGACGAGCATCAGGTACTGAGTGAGCACATCGACGACCAGCCGCCGGCAGAGCCGCAAGCGTTCGAGTCCAAACTGCCTGCGATTGTCGCTAATGCGAGTCTCAAAAAATTGGATTTGATCTTTCTCGCGATGCACGGTGGTATTGGTGAGGACGGCACTATCCAGGGGCTTTTAGAGTTGGCCGGCATACCCTATACCGGCAGCGATGCGTTGGGCAGCGCGCTCGCCATGGACAAGGATGTCGCCAAGCGTTTGTTTCTCGCCGCCGGTGTGCCGACACCGGCCTGGCTCATGGCGCCGGCGACGCTCGAGAAAATTGAGCAGCAACTCGGCTTCCCGGTTATCGTCAAACCGAACGGCCAGGGTTCGACGTTGGGGCTCAGTCTCGTCACGGAACCGGCGATGCTCGTCGACGCGATCGATCTCGCTGCCGGCTACGGCGGGCAAGTGATGTTGGAACAATACATCCCCGGTCGTGAACTGACGGTCGGTATTCTCGATGATGCCGCATTGGCGGTCGGTGAGATCATTCCAGCGACGGGCAAGATCTTCGACTACACGGCCAAGTATCAGACCGATGCCGCGCAGGAAATCTTTCCGGCCGATCTCAACAAGACCGACACCGAGCGTGTCCAAGAGTTTGCCCTGATCGTGCATCGTGCACTGAAGCTCGCCAGCTATAGTCGCGCGGATTTTCGCCTGGACCCCGATGGCGGCTTGTGGTGCCTGGAGGTCAATACGCTGCCTGGTCTGACGGCCGGCAGCTTGCTGCCGAAATCGGCGGCCGCGGTTGGCATCAGCTTCGCGGAACTCTGTGAGCGAATCTGTTCAGGCGGACTATCGCGCTAGAACTCCCGATGATGATGCGCTACGCGATCTAGCTGCGAATACCGGCAAGCCCAACGCCAAGCGCTAGCCAGCCTAACATGAAGGCTATTCCTCCCAGCGGCGCGATCGATCCGACGCCGGACGGGGCGCCAAACGTCGTCGCGTAGATACTGCCGCAGAACAGGATCACTCCGGCCAGCAGCAACCAGGCGGATACCGCGATCAGCCTCGATTCGGGATATCGCTGCGCAACGACGGTCACCCCGAGCATCCCGAGGCCATGATAAAATTGATACGCGATCGCGGTCTCGTAAGCTTCCCACGCGGCCGCGGTCAGGGAATCCCGTAGGCCG
The DNA here is from genome assembly GCA_004357505.1 of Gammaproteobacteria bacterium. Taxonomy (GTDB): domain Bacteria; phylum Pseudomonadota; class Gammaproteobacteria; order Steroidobacterales; family Rariloculaceae; genus SMWC01. The sequence goes on from SMWC01000075.1 coordinate 7,509, forward strand.
TGAGTACCATAGGCGCCCAGCAGCGTCGCGAGCAACAGAATCAGAGCTGCTGCTCCGAGCAGAAAGCGCCGGGTGTTGTTCATCATCCAGTCCTTGAACCTTGCCGCTCCTATTGCAACCATCCACTCAAGGCTGCCGGCTTAAGCCTGGTGGGCCCGGTAGGACTCGAACCTACGACCAAGGGATTCACTGTATCCCGCCGTTTCCGCCGGGAGTGGACTATCTCTTCACCCTCAAGTTGCCTTGTTAGGGTGCGGGACGCTCTAGCCTGTCATTAAGAGCACTGTAGCTCTCAGGTAGTCTCTGCACCTTCCGACGGTGTACCGTCGGCTTGGCTCAGGATCGCCGGCAGAAATTGCTACGGGTTCCCTGAATTCATCCCGTCCACTTCGCGCCTTTCGGCGTGAAGGCACCATGCTTGATGAGTCCCCTGCTCTAACCAACTGAGCTACGGGCCCAGGCGCGGCTATGTTACCACCGTCGCGCAGTGATCGGTGCGCTACAGCCGAGCCGACCGTATGCGACAATCCGCGGCAGCGGGCCCCGCGCCAAAACTCGGCCAAACTCGCGCGCCGTCATCTTTTGCCTCGGCGCACGGTCTTCGCTGCTGGGTAGTCTTTTCAACCGATGACGAGAGGAGCGCAATTCACATGATCGACCAGACGATTCAGGTCGTCGGCTTCCTGGCCTACACGTTTATTTTCGTCATCGGCATCGGTTTCCTGATCGTGGTGATCCTGTTTATCCGGGATGTCACGCAAACGAAGAATGCCATCCTTAGGAACTTTCCCGTTATCGGGCGCTTTCGTTATGTGTTCGAGCGGCTCGGAGAATTTTTTCGCCAGTACTTTTTCGCGATGGATCGCGAAGAGTTACCGTTTAATCGTGCCGAGCGAACCTGGGTCGATCGCGCCGCCAAAGGTGCCGATAGTACCGTCGCTTTTGGCTCGACGCGTGACTTGAGACCAGTGGGTACGACGATCTTCGTCAATTGTCCCTATCCTGTGCTCGAACGGGATGTGGCGGAGTCCCGGCCGATCACGCTCGGCCCCCAGTGCGCCCATCCCTATACCACTGCCGCGATCTTCAACATTTCAGGGATGAGTTTCGGCGCGATTTCCCGGCCGGCGGTCATGGCGCTTTCCGCCGGTGCTCGCGACGTGGGTATCTGGCTGAATACCGGCGAGGGCGGGTTGTCGCCTTATCATCTCGAGGGTGGCGCGGATCTGGTGATGCAAATCGGCACCGCCAAGTACGGTGTGCGGGATGAGCGCGGTGAGCTTGCGGATGACAAGCTCCGTGCCATCGCTGCGCATGATCAAGTCAAAATGTTCGAACTCAAGCTGAGCCAGGGAGCCAAGCCCGGTAAGGGTGGCATTTTGCCGGGCGGCAAGGTCACCGCGGAGATCGCGGCGCTCAGAGGAATTCCCGCCGGTCAGGACTCACTAAGTCCAAACCGCCACCTCGAGGTCGATAGCGCTGCGGCGCTGCTCAATCTGATCGAACGCATTCGCCGCGTCACGGGCAAGCCAACGGGGTTCAAAGCGGTCATCGGCACCTACGGCTGGTTGGACGAGCTGTTCGAAGAAGTTCGGCGCAGAGGACCCGACAGCGCGCCCGACTTCATCACCGTGGATAGCGGCGATGGCGGATCGGGCGCGGCACCGATGGCGCTGATGGACAACGTCGGCCTGCCGATACGGGAGAGCCTGCCCCTGGTCGTAGACAAGCTCGGCGAGCACGGTTTGCGCGAACGTATTCGGGTGATCGCTAGCGGTAAGATGATCACGCCGGCTGAAGCAGCCTGGGCGTTCTGTATCGGCACCGACTTCGTTGTCTCGGCGCGGGGGTTCATGTTCGCGCTCGGCTGTATTCAAGCGCTACAGTGCAACCGCAATACTTGTCCGACCGGCATCACGACCCATAACAAGCGCTTGCAGAAGGGCCTGGACCCGGCCAACAAAGCCGTTCGAGTCAGCCGCTATGCACAGCGGATGGTCAAGGAAATCGGGATCATCGCGCATTCCTGCGGAGTCGAGGAGCCGCGGGCGCTGCAGCGCATGCACTGCCGTGTCGTCACGGCTACTGGGAGATCGATTCCGCTGAACGAAGTCTATCCGGACGTGCCGCCCCGGGCCGACCGGGTGGCGTGAGATTCGCAACCGCTTTGCCGAATCGTCGCTGTAGCCGTTCAGTCTTCGAGCAGAAAGCTGCGCAAGTGGTCCGAGCGCGAGGGATGACGCAGCTTTCGCAACGCTTTGGCTTCGATCTGCCGAATTCGCTCACGGGTGACATCGAACTGCTTACCAACTTCCTCGAGGGTATGGTCAGTATTCATGTCGATCCCGAAACGCATCCGCAGTACTTTCGCCTCGCGAGGCGTCAGACCGGCCAAGACCGCGTGCGTGGTTTCCTTAAGCCCCTCGGAGGTCGCCGAGTCCACGGGAGACGAGACCTCCGCGTCCTCGATAAAGTCGCCGAGATGTGAGTCTTCGTCGTCCCCGATGGGTGTCTCCATCGAGATCGGTTCTTTGGCGATCTTAAGCACTTTCCTGACTTTGTCCTCAGGCATTTCCATGCGCTCAGCCAACTCATCGGGACTGGGTTCACGTCCCATCTCCTGGAGCAGCTGGCGGGAAATTCGATTGAGCTTGTTGATGGTTTCGATCATGTGCACCGGGATTCGAATCGTTCGAGCCTGGTCCGCAATAGAGCGCGTGATCGCCTGTCGGATCCACCAAGTCGCATAGGTCGAGAATTTGTAACCGCGTCGATACTCGAACTTATCGACGGCTTTCATTAAACCGATGTTGCCTTCTTGTATCAGGTCGAGAAACTGTAGCCCGCGGTTGGTGTACTTCTTAGCGATGGAGATCACGAGGCGCAGATTCGCCTCCACCATCTCTTTCTTGGCGCGCCGCGCTTGGGCCTTGCCCATCGAGATCTCCCGATTGATGTCCTTGAGCTCGGCGATGGATAGGAACGTGCCAATTTCCACTTTGTCGAGACGTTTCTGACACCTTTGAATATCACCCTTGAGCTTGGCAAGCTGAGACGAGTGTTTACGTTTCGCCCGTATATGTTTGTCGACCCAGTTCAGGTTGGTCTCGTTCGTCGGGAAGCTAGCGATAAAGTCCTTGCGCGGCATTTTGGCTGAGTTGACACAAAAGACCAAGATCTGCCGCTCCTGGCCTCTGATACTGTTAATGGTGTCTCTCAGTTGCGCCACCATCAGCTCGAACAGTTTTGGCGCGAGTTTGATCTCCACGAACTCATTGACCAGAGATTTGAGATACTTCTGCGTCGTGGTGCCGTCGATCCCATGCTTCTCCATCCCGTCCATGAAACGCTTGTACAGCCGGCGCACTTTTCTCATGCGTTTGATGACTTCCCGCGGATCAGGACCGGTGTCGACCGGCGTATCGTCCGAGTCGTCACTCGCCGCGGCGGGCTTGGCGTTCGGATCTGCGATTCCCTGATTGGGGTCGATGAAGTCCACGATCACGTCTTGCAGGCGCGTCTCGCCGTCGGTAACGAGGTCATAACTATCGAGTAGCAGGCCGATAGTCGGCGGAAACTGAACGAGCGCGATGCGCACCTGGTTGAGACCTTCCTCAATCCGCTTGGCGATGCGAATCTCACCCTGCCGGGTCAGCAACTCGACGGTGCCCATCTCGCGCATGTACATTCGTACGGGATCGGTCGTCCGACCGAATTCACTGTCGACCGTCGCCAACACCGCAACGGCTTCGACGGCTGCATCGTCGACGGTGGAAACGGCTGTATCGGACAGCAGTAACGACTCGGCATCCGGTGCCTTCTCATGGACCGTAATGCCCATGTCGTTGATCATGTTGACGATATCCTCGATCTGCTCCGGATCGACGATATCGCTGGGCAGGTGGTCGTTGACCTCGCTGTAAGTCAGATAGCCTTGCTCTTTGCCTTTGGCGATGAGGATCTTGAGCTGAGATTGACGCTCGTCTTCCTGAGGCTCGGGCTTGGGCTGGGTCTGCGCAGCTTTATCCATCTTTTCGGACTTCCTTGCCGTTGGGACGGCGCAATGCAAACAATCAAGTTTATCTGAACACAGGGTAGCCCGCTAGGGCATAGTACCCCGTGAACAGTCCTTAATTGGCCCGTTGCGCGCTCTGGGCCGTTCTCAGGCGAGCGCCGATTTCGGCCATTTCCGCCCGCTGCGCCTCGCTTAACGCATCACCACGGCGTGTCAGCGCGTGCAGCCGATCCTTCAAGCCCCGCTCGACCAGACGAGCCACGTTATCTCGTAGAACCTGCGGCGCGGCGGCCTCGTCATCCAGGGGTGGCCGGCCGGCGAAACGGCTCAGAAAGCGGCCTTCGGGATCATCCCGGAACCGCTCTTCGAGTCCCGCAGCGTTTATCTGGGGATGCTCCCGCACGACTTCAAGCAGGCGTCGCAAAAGCTCGACACCGGGCAGGTTCACATATTCCAGATCCGCTACCTCGCCGAGTTCGAGCGCCGCGGCGGGGTGGTGCAATATCAGCGTGATCGCCTTCCTGATTAGCGGACTGCGCTTTGCCGCAGGCTCGGGGCGGCGCGTTGCGGGCACGTTTTGTCTTGACGTATCGAGTAAGACGTCGAGCCGCGCCGGCGTTAGACCTACCAGCTCTGCAAGTCGCTCGAGCAGCAGTTCGCGGTAGACGCCTACCGGCAGTTGCGCAAGCAGTGGTCGTACCAGGGCCGTCAACCGGGCGCGCCCATCGGCGCTGGCGAGGTCGACTTTGCGCTGCAGTTCTTCGAGTAGAAATTCGGACAGCGGTGTTGCTGTCGCCAGTAGTGCCCGGAATGCTTCCGCTCCGCGCTCGCGAACCAGCGAGTCAGGATCTTGGCCTTCTGGCGGCAGCAGAAACTTGATTTCGACGGTTCCACCCGCATGCGGTAAGGTAGTTTCGAGCGCGCGCCACGCGGCTGCACGTCCGGCACGATCGCCATCGAAACAGAAGATGACTCGGTCGGTGAGCCGCGTCAGTCGGCGAATGTGTTCGGCGGTGGTTGCGGTTCCAAGTGTCGCGACGGCCGGTTCGATGCCGTGCTGGGCGAGGCTCGCGACATCCAAATAGCCTTCGACGACAATAATCTCTGCCGCTCGTCCCCGCGTCTGACGGGCCTCGTACAGGCCATACAGCGCCTGCCCTTTGTGAAATACCGGCGTCTCGGGCGAGTTAAGATATTTGGGTTCGCCAGCGCCGAGAACGCGCCCGCCAAAGCCGATTACCCGACCGCGCGGATCGCGAATCGGGAACATGATGCGGTCTCTGAACCGGTCGTATTGGTGGCCCTGTTCATTGCGTATCACGAGTCCGGCATCGCGAAGTAGCGAAATCCGGGCCTCGTTGGTCCCCAACGCCCGCAGAATCGTATCCCACGCATCGGGCGCGAAACCCATGGCAAAGCGTCCGGCCGTTGCGCCGTCGATACCGCGCTGCTGCAAGTATTCGATAGCGCCTGAGTTTTGCCGCAGGGCGTCGCGGTAAACTTGACCTGCTTCGCGGAGTACGTCGTAAAGTGCGTCGGTGTGTCCGGAGTGCCGATCATGCCCGCTAGTGGGTACCTCGAGTCCCAGCATTTCAGCGAGCGCCTCGACGGCTTCGACGAAACCGAGCTGCTCATAGTTCATCAGGAAGCCGATGGCTGTCCCGTGAGCACCACAGCCGAAACAGTGATAGAAGCCCTTCGTCGGGCTGACGGTAAACGATGGCGTCTTTTCGTCGTGGAACGGACAGACGGCTTTGTATTCCTTGCCCGCTTTTTTCAACGTTACCCGGTTGCCGATAACCTCGACGATATCGGCGCGGGCGATCAGCCCATCGATGAACGGTTGTGGAATCCGCCCGCTGCTGGAGTGTCCTGAGGCCACATTCGGTCCGCGAGGTGCGTCAGAGAGTTACTAGCATAACAGCGGCACGGCGACCGCCTGGCCAGGGTGGTTAGCGCTCGCCGAGCCGAACTCGGACCAACGCACTGACCTGTGCCATATCGACCTTCCCCGCAGCACGCGTCTTGATTTCGGCCATGACGCGCCCCATGTCGGCCCGCGAGTTAGCTGCGGTCGCCGCGAGCACTTCCTCGACGAGCGCCAGGGTCTCCGCTTCATCCAGCGGCGCCGGCAAGTATTCCTGCAGCACTGCTATCTCGGCGATCTCCTTGGCGACGAGGTCGTCACGATTTCCTTGTCGATATTGGCCGATGGACTCCTGGCACTGTTGCACCATTTTCCTCAACACGTTCACGACGGCGGCGTCGGTCAGCGTATCGCGCGCATCGATCTCACTTCGCTGGATTGCCGCCATGGCCAAACGCAGGATACTGAGTCGCGCCTTATCCCCCGCTCGGAGAGCTGATTTGACGTCGTCCTGTAGGTGCGCTTTGAGCGTGGTGCTGGGTGGCATGGCATGCTGCCCGGGATGGTTAGAACATGCGTGTGCGTCGCATTACCACCCTCGCCTGCCGTTTCAGGTGTCGTTTGACGGCTGCTGCTTTCTTACGCTTGCGTTCCTGGGTGGGCTTTTCGTAATACTCGCGCCGACGTAGTTCGGTGAGCACGCCCGCTTTCTCACAAGCGCGCTTGAAACGCCGTAAGGCGGCATCAAAGTGCTCACTTTCTCGTACACGAACGCCTGGCATCTGAACTTCCCTGGGTCAGAAAAATAAACCGGCTGACGCCGGCGGTGAAGCGATCGATGATATCCCTTAGGATGGGCAGGTGTAAAGATTCTGTGAGGATGAGCGTTGAAAGTACTGGGGATAGAGACCAGCTGCGACGAGACTGGCATCGCTATCTATGACCCCGCTGCGGGGCTCGTTGCCGAAGCTCTATTCAGCCAGAATGATACCCATGCGCGCTACGGTGGTGTTGTGCCCGAGCTCGCTTGTCGTGATCACATCGCCAGATCAGCGCCGCTGTTGTGTCAGGTTGTCGCCGACGCGGGGTTGACGCTCCAGGATCTCGATGCGATTGCCTACACGGCCGGTCCCGGACTCGTCGGCGCCCTGATGGTGGGCGGCTCTCTCGCCGCATCGTTGGCGTTCGGGCTTGGGATTCCGGCGCTGCCGGTCCACCACATGGAGGCGCACCTGTTGGCGGCCATGCTGGAAGATGATGCGCCCGATTTTCCGTTCCTCGCGCTGCTCGTTTCCGGCGGGCATACGCTGTTGGTACGCGCGCAGGGCCTCGGCACCTATGTCACGGTCGGTAACACGTTGGATGACGCTGCCGGCGAGGCATTCGACAAAGTCGCGCGAATGTTGTCGCTGCCTTATCCGGGCGGAGCGGCGCTGGCGGAACTCGCCGCGGCGGGCGATCCTGAAGCGTTCGATTTCCCGCGGCCGATGAAGAATCGCGGCTTGGACTTCAGTTTCAGCGGTCTGAAGACGGCGGTCCGCCTGAAGCTTGAAAGCGAAACGGCGAGAGGCGCAGCGGGCGGGATGAACGGCTCGCTGTATGCCAATATTGCGGCATCCTTTCAGGCGGCTGTCGTCGATACGCTCGTGCAAAAGTCGATAAAGGCCATGGCGATGACCGGCCTTGACCGGCTCGTGGTTGCTGGTGGCGTCGGCGCTAACAAAAAACTGCGGCAACGACTGACTGCAGCCGGTAAGCAGCAGGGCTTTCGTGTCTACTATCCGCGGCCGGCCTATTGTACCGACAACGGAGCCATGATCGCCTACGCGGGATGGTGTCACCACGGAACCGTTGCGCCGGGGGTGCCGAGCATCCTTGCACGGCCACGATGGTCTCTGGATGAACTCGCTCTGCAACGTTAAGGACCGATATGGACAAGATTTTCCTTCGCCAGCTGGAGATCGATGCAGTGATCGGTATCTGGGAGTGGGAGAGACGGATCAAGCAGAGAGTCAGTATCGATCTGGAGATGGCGACCGACGCCCGGCGCGCCTCGCGCAGTGATACCGTGGACGATACCCTCAACTACAAGGACGTCGCGAAGCGACTCATCGACTTCGTCGGCGAGTCGGAGTTCCAGCTGCTCGAATCGCTTGCGGATGCCGCCGCCGGACTCGTGATCCGGGAATTCGGTGTTCGCTGGGTCAAGTTATCGGTTGGCAAACCTGGGGCGATAGCGGGCTCCAAGGTTGTGGGTGTCACCATCGAGCGTACTGCGGATGATTACGATGGCTGAGGCCTATGTCGGCCTTGGTAGCAATATCGATGCGCAGCGGCACCTCGCGGGCGCCATCGAGGCGCTGCAGGATTGCGTTGGCGCCGTCGAGCTGTCCAGCACGTATCGAAATCCGGCGCTTGGCTTCGATGGCGATGATTTTCTGAATCTCGTTCTGCGACTGCATGGCGAGGCCGGACCCGCTGCGCTCGAAAAGATCCTGAGCGAGATCGAGCGACGAGCAGGACGGGCGCGAGCAGGCTCAGGCCCGGGCCCAAGGACCCTCGATCTCGACCTGCTGTTATACGGTTCGCTGATCGATGCTGAACTGAAGCTGCCGCGTGCGGATGTATTGAAGTATCCGTTCGTACTTTGCCCGTTGGCGGAACTTGCCCCCGGGCTGGTCCATCCGCTGACCGGTATCACGCTCGGGCAGAGTTGGCAGAAAATGGCGCTCACCAACCCGCCGCTGACCAAGCTCGGACCGTTGCCGGGGTTAGCGTCAAAGACGAACCTCGGACCGATTGTGCTGCAGAGCGTTTAAGTGGGGGGACGGCGCCTGGTACGCATCGGTTGGGCGCTATTCGCAGCCTGTGCGATTGTCGGCTGTGGCGGCGGCAGCGGTCAAAGCCCTGGCAACGTCAACGCTTTTCCCTGCTCGATTGGTGTTCAACGACAGGCAATTCACGACATCATGCTCGAGTGGTATTTTTTCAATGACGAACTTGAGCAGCAACAGAAATATGCCGGGCTGGATCCAGCCACTTTCGCGACGCCGGACGACCTACTGGCATTCCTGCGTTATCGGCCGGAGCAATTCGATCGGGGCTTCAGTTTTATTACGACGACATTGGCCGATAGTCAGTTCTTCGGTGAGGGTGAGTTCGTCGGTTTCGGCTTCGGCTCCAAATTCGTCGACTCGCCGCTGAATGCGGACCTGCGACTGACGCAGGTGTTTCCCGGGTCGTCTGCCGCATTGGGCGGATTTGTAAGAGGCCATAGAATCGTCATGATCGACGGGCGCACGATTGCCGAGATCGGACAGGCTGAAGGCGTGAGCGCGGTGTTGAGTGCCGGCGGGGATGGTTTCACACGTACGTTCCTGATGCGCGATGCGCTCGGCGACGATTTCGAAGTCGCGGTCACCAAGACGCTGGTCACGATCGATCCGATACCGTTCACCGCGGTTTTCGACGTTGCCGGTGCGAAGGTCGGGTACGTGGACTTCCGCACCTTCATTTCTACGGCCAATGCCGAACTCGACCTGGCGTTCGCGCAGTTCGAATCTCAGCACGTAAGCGCGCTCATCGTCGATCTGCGTTATAACGGCGGCGGCTTGGTGTCCACGGCCGAACAGCTCGCCAATCTCATCGGCGGGATTATTGCCGTCGACAAAATCCTGTCGAAAACTTTGTTCAACAGCGCCAAAAGCGCGTTCGATAGTATCGTGCCATTCGCGCAACTCTCAGGCTCGTTGTCGTTGCTGCGACAAGTCGTCTTCATTACGACCGGCAGCTCGGCGTCGGCAAGCGAGCTCGTAATCAACGCGTTATTGCCTCATACCGTCGTCACGCTTGTGGGTAGCGACACCTTTGGCA
>SMWC01000007.1 GCA_004357505.1 Gammaproteobacteria bacterium
CACGGTGAAGCGCAATCCAGAGTTCGTTTTGTGGTGGAGGAGAACATTGTTAATGAACGTTAACCAACGTCTGCTTCTGTCCGAAAGCAGACATTCGTTAACAGTTAATATGCACGGCGCTGCATATTGATACTTCGCGTGTAGCAACGAGAAATGCGGGTATCGTTGCGGGTACTAGTGCCCCATGATCCAGCGCAGTCCTTTCCCAATCAGTATCTACACGGTCAATAGCAGTTATGGCCGATGACTTTGTCGGGCGCGGCGCCGAGCGCGTTGTGCGGTTTAGCCAGAAATCAGCATCACTTGGGGGTATATATGGGGGTATCTCTGGGATTTAGGTGCTGAAAACGTAGGCGGGACAGAGGCTGTAGCCTGTACTATGAGTACTGTCAGCCGCGCCATTATCAATAGAAACCGCTGCGGTCAGGTGTTCGCGACGCCAGAGACGTCAGTCTCTGTGCTCACCAGCAGTTTGTGCTGGCGCCAGTCTGACCTCTGACGCCTGTATGCGTCAGAGTCAAAGCGGCGCATTGTGCGTCATGACTGGCCTGTTCAAGTTGAGGCATGGCATTTATGGTAAAGGTCATAGCCGTCACATTCGTCAGGCTGAGCCCGTAGCATCGGTCCGGAGACGCGTCTGCAACCGGCTCTCCCTGGGCGTTGATCATGAACGTGCTGCCTGCATAGCCAAGGTTGGAAAGGTCTGCAGCGTAGCGTTTGTTATCGGCGAAAAACTGCTCCTGCCGATTTGCCGCTTCTAAAAGAGTGCTCTTTGCTGCGGAGCGGTTGGTTCTTGTTATATAGCCCTGATACGAAGGGTAGGCGATACTCGCGAGGATCGCGATAATAGCAACGACGATCATTAACTCCAGAAGCGAAAAACCGCGGTGGCGCCAAGGCCAAGACAGTTCGGGCCTGCGTGTATTTATTACGTTCAATTTATCGTTTCCCTGTATCATTGCGAGCTCCTAGAGATCTGAGTCTTCCTCTAGATACCAGAACGTTCGCCAGCGCGTGTTGATGTCCAGCGTGTCGACCTGCAGGTCCGGGCGTAATATCTTATTCGGCGGTATAGACACTACCTCTGCCGGGATGCCCGGAGAGTTCAACTCCGTGGTGCGATCGCTCTTCGTGGTGCCTATGTCCAAACCGCCGGGGCCATCCGTCGATGTGTCGTAGTTGAACACCGAACTCGCGTTCTGCAGTGATACGGCGTACAGCCGTCCGCGTCCCTCAGACGGCGCGCAGGCGGATGCACTACTGCCGCCGGACGGCAGATACGTCGTCAGAAACACCTTGCCGTCGATTGTGACCGGCGTAGCCAACGATTTTTCGCCGATATCCTCTAATTCGAGCCGCCAGCCGGTGCTCAGGTCCACCATGCATCCGCCGGCCTCCTGAATGCAGTTATCGGTCACATCTCCGAGGCTGTCATGATCGATTCCAGTGTCGGTACCCGAGCCAGGTACGACATTGCGGTCTTTAATCATGTAAAAGAAGTTGCTGGCGACGCCGCCTTGATCGAGCGGATCAGGCCGGTCTCCCGAGCCAATGATTACGGCATCGTAGACACCGGATTCGTCCTGGGTGGGAACGATGTCCGGCCTGTGAAAGAAACGCCGGTCGTCCGATTTTCCAGCCGAGCCTGGCGCATGACGCCCGAGTGAAGCTAGCAACGTCAGCGTCCAGTTAATACTATCCGGCCCACCAATGTCCGCACGCCAGATGTTGCCACCGGTATCTCCGACCAGGATGCGATCCAGCAGTAGATCGCCATCGGTATCCGCTACGGTTACCGTGGACGGAATGCTATCGACAAGTTCTGGATGCTCGAATATCGTTGACGTTGGAAAATTGTTGCCGCCACGAGCTTTCCAAATCAATGCGCCCGTCTCGGCATCGACGATATAAATTGCATTGCCCTCCGTGTCATCGGTGCCTACGCCCCCTCGGGTATCCTTGTTGAAATCGTAGCCGCCGGCGAATATGACCACCGGCCGTGCGGTCCCGCCGACATTCACGAGCCCCACGCGGGGATTGGAAAACGTATTCGCAAGCTCGCCGAATGCGCCGCTCTTGTCGATCGTCCACATCAGCTGCGGATTCTCCGGATCGGTAACATCCAGTGCGTAGTACGCTTTACCAGCCCGGCGCAGCCCGATGAAGATATAAGCCTTCTCACCGGGCTCAATCGTCCCGTTGTAGTTACTGTCCTCGATATAGGCGACCGGTGAGCCGTCCAAGGCGTACGGATGCGGCACACCCTTCGCGTTGGCGCGCAAAGTTTTTAAGCTGCCCATCGTTGCGCGAGGCATGAACGCCCATATTTCTTCGCCGCTCTCGGCGCCGCCTACTTCGGTATTGCGAATGAAATGCAGGAAGCCGTCGTTCGAAGCGACGGCGAGATAAATAGCAGGATTCCCGATAGTGTAACCATCCCGGGCTCCATAGTTGAGCGGCAGTGGACGGGAGTGTAACGGGTCGCCGAATATCCACGACCGCGCTTCGTCTCTATCGCCGTCACCATCTAGATCATCGATGTCCAGCCCGCGTGCGAAGGCGATAAGGTCAGACGCTTCGGCAGAATCGGCGGCACCCAGGTCACTCTGCAGGTCGGAAGCAGTTGCTGCATCTACATTGAGTGCGGCAAGGTCGCCGGTGCTGTCATCGTAGAAGAGCTGCCGTGCGCCGAAGCCGTTCGCGAGTCCTGGATCGCCGGTTACGAAGCCTGGTAATTGCTGGGCCGCGCCGCCGCGGTCGACGAACCGGCCATCGCGTCCCGCAACCTCGCCTTCGTCCAGATCAGGGGCAGGTAAGTTGTTCGGGTCGGTCCAATAGGTCAGTGCATCAAAACGAATCCGGCCGTCGGCGGCTATCGCGGCCACATCGAGCGCGTCAACCAGAAAACCATCTTCGGCAGTGATTTTCAGCCTCAGCTTCTTGATATTCCCGATCCAGCTAGGCTTGTTGTCTCCGTCCACCTGAAATAGTGCCAGGAAGATGTTGTCGATGATCTCGGCACGGTTAAATACATTGACCGGCACGGATGCAGCAACGAAGGTCGTGCTGACACTTAGGATTTGATTGAAAATCTCCTGCAGCGTGCGTACCAGGTCGTCAGGGTTCTGACTCAGTTCCAACGCCTGACCGGTGCCGCCGGCTTGCGCGTAGCCGTTGGTCGTTCTGTTTATCTTGGTTCCGTTGACAAGAAAGTACGAGGTTAGATTCTGAGTACCGTCGATTGTCGGCGCCGTGCCGTAATTACCGTTGGCCAGGTCCGCATCGTTGAGATAACGAATGACGTCCGCGAAGCTAGATTGGGACGAACCGAACCCGCCATTGGCAATCGGCTCCTCGATCGCGTCGTCGGAGTCGCTGTCCTGGTTGGAGACGAAGAACATCATGTTGACTGCGAAGAGATTGACGCACTGTGTTGCCGCGTTCAGTGGGGTGACGTAATTGGCGCCGCTCTCGATGCCCGAGTCCCAGGCGTACGCGCTGCCGTCGACATCCAAATTGTCGGCGGCGTCGGTCTCGTAGTCGGTCCAGCCGTTGTGGCCGTTATAGATGCCCTGTCCTGACAGATAGCGAAATAGCTCGAAGTACAGTTCCTTACCCTGATAGGTATGGCTCTGATTACCCTGGGGCACCGGCATGTTGGCCAAAACCGAATTAAACTTCGCCTTGGCGCCATTCGTGTCGCCGGCGAGGAAAGGCTCGAAGCCCATCGCGATATAACCGCCGTTGCTGCAGTCTGTCTGGCCCGGGCCTGCGCAATTGTTGGTATAGTCATGATTGAGCATCAATCCAATCCGAACTCCCTCGAGGGGATCCACGACTTTTTTCAGGGCCGCCCGGAGTACGTCGAAGAAGGTATAAGACGCTGCGGCAGGCAGATAACCCTCGGCGATTAACGTGTCGCACTCGTTGCCGCTACAGGCTGTGGAGCCGAGGTTCGGACGGTAATCCAGGCTGAAAATCACCATGGGCTCACTGCCCACCGGCAGGCCTGCGCCGGCGTTCAAATAGATATCGGTATCGTCAGCGAGACATACTGTTGTCAGAAACAACAACACGCTGCCGGACGTCAGATGGAGGAAGTGTTTGGTCATAGCGATCACTCTCTGTGTCATGGGCAATTCACGTAGTGGATCCATTTCGATGTCTACTGCCCTTTCAAATACTTAGAAATTGGGGACGAGGACGATGATGCCCTCGGCAAGCTCAACACGACCGAGGCCTTCCAGGCTGCGGTCATAGGTTGCCGAGATTTGGAATGACGCCGTGGAGAACTTATCGATACTCGATTCGATGACTCGTGGCGGCGGCTTGTTCGGTGGTGTCAGTCGTTCGATGCGAGCGCTAAGATGACCTAACGCGACTTCGTTCGTCAGATAGGCTGGCAAAGGGATGCCGTAGCGATCACAGTCCGGCTCGGTGGCAGTGCAGATGCTAAATCCAGCGCCGCCAATGACCGGCGTGGCTGTAGGATTGGCGATGATTGCCTCGGTAAGTGCCTGCGCTTGCTGAATGCCAGCGTACCGCGCTTCCTCGTTCTGGGCCAGGTGGATTCCGGTTGTACTGCCGCGCATCGAGGTCATGCTGAGCAACGTAATCACGCCCAAAAACACCATCACGATCACGAGAATCGCGCCGGATTGAGTCGATCTGGAATAAATCACACTAGCCATGTTGTCTAGCCACCTAGGATGCGAAGAGATTTGAGATTGCGCATACTGACGACGATCGAAAATACGCGACGATAGAAATTGTCGTTGGGCTCATAAAGAGGCGCGTTGGAGATGCTGTAGGACTTCTCGTTCGTATACCTGATGTCGGCCTCGATGCTTCTCGCCAACACATAGATCTTGGCTGACACAACGGTCTGCATCTGGGCCGGAGTCGGGTTTGGCAGATAGACATTTGGAGTGCCATCGCCGTTAGTGTCTAAGCCGTACTCTAATTGCAGGTTCTCGATGCCTTGGGCAAGACACTCTGTGACCATGGTTGGCGGCGAGTCGAATTCGAGAACCTTGCGGCAGAGCGTCGGGATTTCATCGCCCGCGGTTATCGCGAAATTACGTATGTAATAGATCGAAGGTCGATACTCCCAGGTAGTAAAGGGTGCCGGTACCGGTACCGTAGGGGGAACGCCCGCCGGTTCTTGGAATAACAGACCAACCGTGCCGTTGGTGCGTAGGTACACGGTATCGTCAGTGAGTACCATCGGCGCGCGAGCGCCTGCGACCCGTTTAATAGCGATGATGTCTGTTCCTGGCACGATCTCTGCGCCGATGCATGAGAAACTCGCATTGGCGCTAGCGACAGTTGCGTTGTCGACCGTCGACAATGATTGAGACTGAGTAGTGCCCGGGGTTACCGTTTGGTAAATCCAATCGACCGCTGCCGCGGGTCCGCAATCTGTGCCCACGGCCAGGCTACCGTCCGGGACAACCGACGCCGGCAGAAGAAGGTCCGCCCAGAAACCCGCCATCGTCAGATCGTTCGTGAGTTCACGAATGGCCTGGCGCGCGTCATCCTGCATGCTGAGAAGAACGTCGTCACGATTAAAGCTGTGACGGTTATTGACGAAAATCGTGATGAGTCCGGTGGCCAGCACCAGCCCTAATGTCATGGCGATCATCAGTTCGACGAGCGAAAAACCGTTTTGAGTATGTGTGTTCATAGATTCGGATGCTAGATAGAAGGGTCTATGTAACTTTGTAGGACGACCATCCGGCGGTAAATGTTACCGGGACCATATGAGCCGGTGCCGCAATTATTTGCTCCGAGGCTTGTTATCTGCACGCCGCCAAGCCATGCGATTGATACGGTGTAGACTCCGGGCACGCCGCCCGCAGGACCAGTAATGCAGGCCGTAGGCGTTACCAGTCCGCCGACGCCGACTGCACCGGACAGCTCCAGATTGCCGTCCAGTGTCTGTTCCCAGTCCCAAAGGTTGTGGGTGGCAATTTGCGCTGTCGTACACGGTAGAGCGGGATCGTCACACGCCGGTGCGGGTTCAGTACCTTGGGATCCACTGCCGAGA
>SMWC01000076.1 GCA_004357505.1 Gammaproteobacteria bacterium
ACACCGGCCTGGTTCAACCAATTCGCCAGGCAGTGATCGAAGATACGATGGTAACCGCCTTCGCCATTCAGGAATAGGACCGGGATGCCGGTCAGATTGACCAGTTGGCGTGCCGGCTCCTGCTGCCGGTAGCATGGCACCAGGCCAGGACCCTCCGCCTCCTCCTGAAGTTCGACCTGAAGCTCCGAAGCATCAGTGATCGGCGGATCGTAGGTGATAGGGGAATTGCCCACTCCCCACGCGAGACCACCCGACTGCCTGTAACGTACGTTAGACGTATCCACGCCGCGAATCGGTGGCGCTGCCGGTTCCGCCGTGACGATCACACGTACGAGGTCAGGCCGCTCGTCGGCAATATTCCAACCGAACCAACCACCCTGGGAGTGAGTCAAAAGAATCACCGGCGTGCCGATCATGTCCAATAAAGCGACATTTGCATCGATGGTTAGCCGTGCCTGACGCCCGCCGATATACTGCACCTGCGTCTTGGTGAAGTTGTCCATAATGGGATCGCCCATGCGTCCCGTGCCGGGCCATTGAGTATGCTTCGAGGCTTGAGGAAAATCTGCCGTCGCCGCCGAAGCCGTAAAGATCTGCTCCAGATTCGGGCCGTTGCGAATTCTAAGATCGCCATCGACTCCCGGCACGTATTGCGAACGACCTCGCGCCGGAAAGTCCTGCAAATAGACGACGTACCCCATGTCGAGGAAGTTGTAGGCCCAGCCGGGGCGCCCATCGGGCGTCAGCAACCAATCCACGCCCGTTTGTCCCGCCCCGTGCAGGAACACGATCGGGTACGGGTGACGAATCTCCCTCGGCACCATCACTTCGACGTACATGGCCCCGCCCATCGTCTCCCGGCCAGGCTCACCGACATACTCGCCGCCGACATAAAAGAACCCCTGCTGAGCGACGTTATCGAGGGACACCATCGGTATGGACTCGGGTGGCGCCTGAGCAAAGACCCCAGCGGCCGCAGCCATAAAGACCGCAGCCGTTATTGATTGCTTCAGATTCATCTTATTCACTCTACTCCCAAGCCGAATAGACCGGCTTGCCCACCATGGTCTCGGGTCGCGCCCCGGCCCGTGGCGTGTACTTCTGCACGCGGCCATTACCGACCTCTGCGATGTAGAAGTTGCCTTCCTGGTCCACGCTGAGTCCATGTACACCCCACTGGGCGCCGGGGAAATCACCGAATGTACCCCAGGAATAAAGGAAGTTGCCTTCGAGATCGTAGCCTAAGATCTTACTCGTCGCGCGATCGGCCGCCCACAACACATTATCCGCCCCGATGTAAAACAAATGGATATCCGTTGGCTCGGGCCCGAAACTCCATTCATCTAGATATTCTCCATTGTCGGTGAAGACCTGAACACGATTGTTGGCGCGATCGTTGACGAATACACGCCGTGTCTGTACGTCGACGGCAATACCGTGGACGTTGTTCATATAGCCCGGGCGGGTCTCGAGCTGCGGGTTGCCCCTTTGATAGTCGCCCTTTTTACCCCAGGTCATCAGGTAATTGCCGTCGTTATCAAATTTCACGACACGCGTGTTTGTATACCCATCGGCGACAAACATTGCATCCGGCAGAAAAGCCAGGAAAGTCGGCCGGAAGAAGTGTGATTCATCGTTACCGGACACGTTCGGCGTACCGATGGTCTGCACGAGCTCCGAACCGTCGTTGGTGAACTTGAAGATCGCATGCCGGAAGTCATCGACGACCCAGACATGTTTCTCCGGATCATAGGGATTGATCGTCACGTAGTGCGGCCGGCGGAACAACTCATCCCATTGCGTCCATTCTTCGATGATCTTACCGTCACCGTCGACTACGACCAGGATATGCTCCCAATTATGATCGACGCCATGCTCGCCGCGATCTGTGTCGTCCCCGTCCAGCGCCCCCGGCAGGCTGGCCCTCGGCCCGACCGATGCGTTGCGCCACGGCAGCTGCGCCACCGGGAAGGACAATGCGGGCCCTGCATCGGGATAGACGGTACCGCGGGGTGGTTCTATGTTCGGCAGCTCGCCGCGGTGCAGAAGAAAGATACGGTCCGGGCTTTCAGCGAATACGCTTTGCCCCGCTCCATAGGTCCAAGCGTCGTGCCCCGGCAGATCGGCCAAGTCCTGGGGCCATCCGGCGACGACGTCGTAAGGCCCGAAGATATCCTGACCGCCTTTCTGGCCCGGGACTGCTCCAAATGCGACTGTCTGCCCCTGGGCGGAAACCATTGGGTAAACCGCCAACAGAGCCACCGCCAGGCTCGCGGCAGCCGAACCAAGCATCACAACGCGATTACGCATAACTGACTCCTCATAAGTGTTATTGGATGTATTCATGAGACGGTTATCGTTCTTGTCTTTCGCCTTTTTCGAAATCGGGCGAGGTCAGCCGACAGTGCCTCTGCGAAAGTGAAGATACGCCCCGACCAGGTCACTTTCAATGCCTATCCGAGGCAAACTTTCACGAGCGATAGGCCACCGTATGCATCTTCGACGATATCGCTGCTTAGCCTCTATCGTCGATGAAAACAACTCAGCGGAACCCTCCGGCGCACCTCGTCTAAGCCTCACGCTAATAATCGATCTATTGAGTGGCATTGGGATCGTAGTTCAGAATCTCTTGTTCGTATTCCGCGAATACAACGTTATCCATACATGCGAATTCTTCGATATTCCAATCGACCCTTCTATAGCGTCGTTGCCCCGTCCAAGACTCGGTGAACGCGACCGGGTCCTCGATCGTGATGTCGATGAGGAGGTTGTCATCTTCATCTAGCCGGATACGTTCGAACACGCGTAACTGGTCGCTGTGGGGAACCCCTTCGCGATCAATCCATGTCTTGTCGTTGAAATTAACGGTTTCGACGACGAGCGTCTCGCCTTCCCAGTGCCCGGTGGCGTCACCCATCCACATTGGCGCCAGATCAGTTCGATGTTCTCGGCCGTCCGTGTAGATCTGCCGGACCGTGTGATCGTACTCGAACAGCATCAGGACTCGACCGGGTGTTTGGATAATTTCCATCGGGAACGGATGCAGGTAGATTCTGGGAGTGCCAGGACGAAAACAGTCGTATACCGGATCATTGGTCTCCACAACCGCGACGCTCTTAGAACCGAAAGTCGGCTTCGCCTGAGCGTAGCGCTCCTGTGCCCAGGCAGTCATCGGCGGTGGATCACCCCGTAACGCCGAGTTCTGAAACGGACGCGAAGCCTCGATTGCGAAATTGGTCCAGACTCCCGATAGATCGTCACCGTGCTCGTCGGTTTGTGCAAACAGTGACGAAGACAACATCAGCGCCGTTACCAAGGCACCGATCAACATAGTTTCTCGCTGGAGCATCGTTTTCTATCCTTTCCGTGCCGAAGTCTCGCTTCGTTTGTTTGATTTCCGCGAGCTAATTCGTTCCGCCGATGAGCGCGACGCCGTGCGAATCAATCACCTTGCGCAGACGAAGCGACGGTGCGCCGCTTCTAGCCGGGTTGCCTGAGAGCGTGATCTCATCCCCCGGCTGCAGGATATCCTTGCTCCACTTCTCAGCTCCTCCGCTGTCCATGCGCGCCAGCCGAATCGGCGTGGTCAACTCACCGGACCACTCCACGACTTTACCGCTCTCATCCGTGACCGCGATATAAATGAGCACATGCGGATTGATGAACTCGAACTTCGTGACCTCCCCCGTCACGGTGATCGTTTGGCTGCCGTCGTAAGCTGCGCCGCCATGATGCGCCGATGCGCCGACCACGAAAAGCAGCAGTCCCAGAGCAAAGCAAGAAACCGAGGCTATCTTCCTGATCATTCATGCCTCCTGAGCTGTCCCCGGCAGAACCTGCTGCCGGGTTGAAAAGAATCGACTCCGCCGTTCACGCCAGTATCCCTGCGAGACGCCCACGCCGTCAACGCGGATGCACGCCTCCAGCCTCGGCAAGCGATAGTATTAAATCGTTTTAATCAATACGCCCGCCAACGGCTGAGCGCGGGAGCCATTCGGGCCTAGCTGCGGACGCCTACCAGGCGGCGCGTACCGGTTGGCCGAACAGGTAATCCGGGTTCGCGCCCGGTCGCGGCGTGAACTTTTGTACGCCGCCGTTATCCACCTCGGCGATGTAGAAATTTCCGTCCTGGTCTACGCTCATACCGTGAACACCCCACATTCCGCCCGGAAAATCGCCCCAGGTGCCCCAGGAATACAAGAACTGACCATCGAGATCGTATTTTAGAATCTTGTTCGTCCCGCGGTCCGCAGCCCAGAGATAGCCATCCGCTGAGATATTGAACAGATGAATATCGGATGGACTGTCGCCGAATCTCCAATCATCAAGGTACTCGCCGTACTCGTCGAAGATTTGCACGCGGTGGTTGTAACGATCGTTGACAAAGACACGATTCGTTGCCGGGTCGATCGCGATACCGTGCACATTGTGGAAGTAACCGGGTCGCGTGTCGTTGCGCGAACCGTCGGCTTTCTCTCCCCAGGACAGAAGATAATTACCGTCCTTGTCGAATTTCACGACGCGGGTACCGTTGTAGCCATCCGCTACAAAAAAACTGCTGTCCGGCAACCAGGCCAGAAAGGAAGGCCGGTTGAAATGCGTTTCGTCGTCTCCCAGCTCACCGTAGGTGCCGATGCTCTGCACCAACTCGCTACCGTCATTCGTAAATTTATGAATGACGTGCTTGTGGTCATCTACAACCCAGACATGTTTGTCCGGATCGTACGGATTGATAGCGATAAAATGCGGCCGTTGCAGCATGGCGTCCCATTGAGTCCAGGCTTCGATGATTTCGCCTTCACCATTGAGCACGAGAATGCAGTGCTCCCAACGTGCATCGATGCCCATACGGCCTCCGTTCGCCTCCCAGGCAGCAATGCCCTCTTCGGCTAGGCTGCCCGCACCGCCGTTGCTCGGTAGACTCGACGCCGTCGCGTCGCGCCACGGCAAGCGCCCGATCGGGAAATAGACGCTCGCTCCGACATCGAATAGCGGCTCCCGAGTCGGCCGATCGATATTGGGCAACTCACCCCGTTGTAACACGTAGATACGGTCTGGACTCTCGGCGAAGATGCTTTGTCCAGCGCCCCAGGTCCAGTCTGCGTGTCCGGGCAGTGTTGAGATGTCTTTCGGCCAATCGGCCACGACGTTATAGGGTCCGGTTATATCCTGCCCGCCACGCTCCCCTGGAACCGCGGCGAAACCAAAGGCTTCCTGGTCCTGAGCAGTTGCGAGCTGGCCGCCAAGCAGGCTAATGAGCGAATAGCTAGCCGTGATCGTAACGAGCGTCATTAAACGTCTGGTCATGAGTTGTTCCTCTTTATTGGTTTTTTGAGTATGCCACTCAGTTGTCAGTTGGCCCAAGCGGCACCGTCGCGTGCCGATCCGGTCAACTCAAGAATGTACAGCCCTGTGTTGGCACGATCCAATGCATAGATATAGCCCCGCGGATCGTAGTTGACATTGTTAATCTGGATTGCCGTCTTACAACGCCGTTCACCATCGATTTCTACACAGCGCTCGTCCGTGTTCTCGGTGATCGCCGGAACATAGTAGGCAATCTGCTTCGGGTTGAACGGGTCGCGAATATCGACGGCACGTACGCCGGCATTAAAGTACGACAGGAATAATGTGTTTTGGTAGAAAACCGATGCCATCGAGTCGTTCGACGCGTGTGGCCCGAACCGCCCGCCGCGATTACAGAAATCACCGCTGGCCTCGGGTACCTGAAACGACGAGATTCCGAATGGTTTATCTTCCTCGGTAATGTCCAGGAAGAAAACCGCGTGCCGCGCATTGCCGCACTCATTAGCCGTCACTTCCGACACCACGACCAAGATATCTCTCACACTATGGGTTTCATCATCAGCGTAGTCGGCTATCTCGATTCCGAGAATCGGATGCACGCTGTGCCCACCCCAGTAGCTGGGCAGATCGATTCGCGCAATCTCGGGGTAGAGAAGGTTTTCCGGGGTCGGCGCGAACGGGTCGTCTACATTCGGATCACCGTGGAGAAATTTGTCGCGATCGAGAATCTGAATGACGCCATCGCTATCCATACCATAGGCGAGATAAATACGGTTACCGAGTATTGTGGGCTGATGAATGCCGGAGTAACCGCCGGGTGCGTCGACCGCCGGGATGGTGGAGGTCGGCTCGGTACCGACGAGATTGAAGTCCCGGATGTGAACGGGCTCTGCGGGACGACTTAGATCGAACGCCTGAAGATTCCGCCATTTCTTCCAACCTGTGATACTGGACGTCACATAGGCAACACCAGTCTCGCAATCCCACCAGTTCTTATGTGTACCCTTGGTATCGTAGAAATCGGCACCGGGCTCCATCGGCGGAGACTCGCCGGTCCACACGACGGTAACCAAGAACTCCGGTGCGCTTGGGTCGGTGACGTCATAGACCTCGTGGCTGACATTGCCCAACGACCGTAGCAAATAGACCTTGTCTGGATCGCCGTCGGGAAGATCCGCGCCGTCGCAAACCTGCGCGTGCTGCGCTCCGGTCCCCAGCGACATCGATCCATGCTCCTCCCAGGCCGGTGCAGCAATGTGGGCCAGGTAGACCGGGTTACGCGGATCGGTCACATCGAGTACCGACGTCCCGTTACCTTCGACCTCGCCGTTTAACGAATTCACCGCCGCACCTGCGTGATGACCGGCGAACAGGATCCAACGATCACCGTATTGATGCGGCATTGGTGTGTACGAAGGACGCCCATCCAACGGGTGATGCGCCAACAAGACCATGTTCTCGGCCTCCGCAGTCGACTGGGACGCAGCCCATGGCGCTAGCAACACCTGCGCAAAAACCAAGATTCCAGTCTGCCAGCGTCTCTGGCAACCAAGACAAGACCTATACATTGACAATCCCCTACGGCGTACGTACCGATTTGGGCCCGGTCATATGCCGAGGCGAGCTTACCACGCCCGATCAGCGGCGCCGCTGCAGACTTTGACAGAGCATAATTTTATTCTGGCCTTGCTGGCCGGAGTTCAGCTCGACGGACATTCAGGACCTCGGGCGCGATCGACCGTTTCGACCGAGCCACATCAACAAGCCGAGAACACTGAGCGCTATAAAGATGATGCCGACCGCATCCAGCAAGAGTGGGCCAATCTGAGCGAAAATCCTGCCGCTGTGCAGATCTACAACCAATCGCTCCAAGCTGAGTCCTCGCCCCCGATAAAGCTGTTGCAAAATGGCAAGCTGATCTTCGGGGATGGCCGATGGAGCCGGCCATAGAATTTCACCGACATCGGACTCGCGGCACGGGATGAAGGTCAGCAGTTTTTCATCGGCCTCATAGAGCGTATCACCGCTGCGCAAAACGAGAACGGCTCCTGCGACACCTATGGCCGTAATCTCTCCGGGCAAGAAAATCTGTGTATCGATACGCTCCACCAGCGACCCGTCCAGCGTAACAAGAAGCACGTCGGTCGGCGTCGCGACTGCAATGAATGAGGGTATCGAGACCGCACCCACCAGCGCTGGAACCCTGTCCGCCAGTTCTTGATCGTCATAATACAAACGCTCTCCGATCAGACTGACCCGGTGAGCGTCTACGGTGAAGCTCGATTGAGGCGCGGGCACTTCGACGCCGTACCATGCCAGCAGCCAGGGTGAACGCACATAATGCCTATCCAGGCTCAGATCACTAGAGTGATTAAGGGCAATGCCAGTCACGCTCAGCAACACCACGAAGGCAACCGATCCGACCCCGAGCCAACGGTGCACACGAGATATCCATCGCTGCGAGGGTGTCGGTTGAGATTGATCGTTAGCCACTAGCCTCACCTGTATACCGGTACAAGAAGAGAGCTAAACGAACGATGCGGGTCACTGCATTAACCGATAGGGTCGCACCTGTAATGCCGTCGATCTGCAGATCGATCTCACCTTTCGCATTCAGTCTGGCATCGTTGAATTGGTCGGTGAAAAACGGATAACGAACTTCCCAACCCCGTGACTCACGAAACTCGAGTACTCGAACCATCGAAGCTGTATCGTCCTCAACAACGACACCAACGGTAATCGGCTGCTCCTTGCCGATCTCGTCAAGGATCCAAGCGGTTCGCCCGTCGTGTTGCCAATATCGAACGCGTAGCGAAGCGATGCCAGCCCCGAGGGCTGCCTCGGCCGATCGTCGTAGCTCGTTGGTCACCCATAGCGTATTCGGCATCGGCTCAGCGTTTGGAAACACAGCACGGAGATAATCCGCAGTCTCCATATAGCGTCCTTGGCTGCTGGCCGATGTCATCCCGGCAAGGCATCCGAGCAACAACAGAACGTGTGCCAGTGTGCGCAACTTCTGTCGGCTCCTACGAAGTCGCCGCCATTAGAACTGGTAGCCGAACCCTAGATCGACCGCACCGAAATCCCTGCCCGCTTCAGAGGGCAACTCGTGTACTCGAGATCGATAGTCGACCTTCACCGTGACTCCTGGAACCGGCCAGTAACTCAATCCCGCCTCCCATTGCGTGAACCGGTCCTGGTCTTGGGCGCCGTCGACGTCTTCGTAGCGCGCATAGATCCCCCAGTTCGAGCCAATTCTCAAGCTTGGCTCGACATACCAACCGGATTGCTTCTCAGCCACCGCGGCTTGAACTGCCGCGCCATCGAAAAGCCACTTGCCGTACAACGCTCGCAGAGAGAAATTTCGACGATTGTAGATTGCATGGGCCGTGATTAAGCGGCCGGAGTCCAGGCCATCGCCCGCAAGCTGGCTTGGGTCTGATTGGTACTGGTAGCTCGCTGATAGCTCCAGGCCGGGCATTCCAGTGTATTTCAACCGCGCTGTGTAGGCCGGATCACCGGCATCGGCTTTAGCGACTTTCTGGCGGCCGCTGCGAACCCGAAATGCGTTATTACCGCTCGTCGGAATCGCAAGCCCGGAATGCAACGCGAAGTTCCAACTCAGCCCGTTGGCGAAGTTGCCGTTCAGACCCACGCCCGCCTCCCACCACGTCGAGGGGATAATCACACTCTCAACACTGTTGCGCTCGACGCCGAAGAATGTCGGTGGCTCGTGAGTCTCGTTGAGGATTCCAACCGGCAATAGAAACAACCCGACTTGTGCAGCGGTGTTGTTTTTGAACGCGAACTCGACATACGCCTGCTCAAGCTCGACCTCGCCAGGCTGACCGTCTCCGGATAGTGAGTGTTCCAACTCGAACTCGGAGAAAAAACGCACACGGTCGTTGAACTCGTGCGCAAAAAAGAGCACGAAACGATGAAAGTCAACCTGGCTCAAATCAAGAGTAGGATCATCTGCGTCAAGTCGGTTAAAGTGAAGCTCACCGTAACCGCCGATCGAGGTGTCTGAGCCTTTGTCGGCCGATACGTCAAGTGTTTCGACGTAGTCGGCCGTGGCGGTGACCATGTCCTGAGTGGCTTCGATTGCCTCCCCCGCGTCTTCGATCTGCTCCTGTGCAGCGTTGACC
>SMWC01000077.1 GCA_004357505.1 Gammaproteobacteria bacterium
ACCAAGGGAATAGCGCGACGCTCGTTATTTTTCGTCTCGTGCAGATAGGCAAAACCCCGATCCATATCAACATTTGACCAGCGGAGGTTCATGAGTTCCGAGAATCGGGCTCCTGTGGACAGGGCCAGGATTACGATTGTCTCGAGATAGGGGTGGCTGCTCTCCTTGCAAGCCTCTAGCAGTGCTTTTCTCTCGTCATCGTCCAGGAATCTCACCCTACCCTGCGGCTGACGCAGTTTCGAGACCTTCCGCATGGGGGTGTCGTCTAACCACTGCCACTCCTTTACGGCCGCGCTTAGAACGGACGAGAGTGTTTCAAGGTAGCGATTAACCGTGCTCGGGGATCTGGGCTGCTTGGTTCGCTCAAGAATCTCTGTGGCTAGACTATCCCGCCGCCCCACAATCAAGGCGGGAGTCACATCTGCCATCGTGTAGGCTCCCAGCTCGCGATCCCACCAGTCCAGATGCCCTCTCATGGAAGGCTGATTACTGATCGCCGGAAGCTTCTCCCTGCGGTAGCGGTCAAGTGCATCATGAAGGGTATGTCTACGGGCCTCACGGTTCTTGAAGTGCCGCCCTTCCCTGATGGCTGACTCTGTCCGCTGAGCCCAGTCCTTGGCATCGGTCTTTCTGGCGAATGAGGCCGTTTGGGTGGGATACCCCCGCAGCCTCACCTGGACCTGATAGACCGTGCCCCCGTCCTGCCGCTCTCTAGCTCTAATAGTGGCCATCTGACTCGAAATTTTACCTTCAAATCCGATATCGGGCCATCACCCCGTTTATCAAGGGGATAATTGAAATTACTTCAATAGGTTGTAGGTGTGCCAGCGACGTTTGGCACAAAAAGTCACAACGAAACCGTCCCAGAAGGCCTAAGAGCCCCATATTCCCTGAAGCTCACAGTAGCTCCGTGGGCACACTCTGGGGGTCTAAATCGATCTCGAAGTGTGCCAGGAGTGTGCCATTTGGTATAATGATCCAAGGGCACAAGGAGATGGTGCACTTAACGAATTGAATTAGAATGGAAATTTGGTAGCGGGGGAAGGATTCGAACCTTCGACCTTCGGGTTATGAGCCCGACGAGCTGCCTGACTGCTCCACCCCGCAATTGCGAACGGCGATGATACTAAGGGGTCGTAGTGCCTGCAAGCACCGCTTCGCGGGGCTAAAAGAGCGAGATGTGCAGCCGGGTAGCCTATCCTAGGCCAGGACCCGAGCGCAGAGCGCCAACAGGCCACCGGGAAGCAACCCGAGCACCAGCAGCGCCAACGCATTGCCGCTGACGGCGAGCCTGACATCGAGATCGGCTTGTAACGGCCGGTCGGCTTCGGGTTCCACGAAGTACATATACCAAACCACGCGCAAGTAGTAGAACGCGCCAATGACCGCAAAAGAAATCCCCGTAATCGCAAGCCAAAGCAGGCCCGCATCGATTACGCTACCCAAAATAACCAGCTTGGCATAGAAACCAACGAAAGGCGGTACACCCGCCATGCTGAACATGACCATGAGCATCATGAACGCGAACCACGGGCTTCTGGCATTGAGCCCCTTAAAATCTTCGAGCTTTTCCGCTTCAAAGCCCTTCCGGCTTAACAAGATAATCATGCCGAACGCAGCAGCGGCGCTCAGTGCATAAACGAGCGTGTAAAACATCGCGGCCGCCAGACCTGCTCTTGTGCCGGCCACAAAACCCATGAGGATGAATCCGACATGCGAGATTGCGGAATAAGCCAACATTCGCTTCAGATTCGTCTGCGCAATGGCGATCACGTTGCCGATGCCCAAAGAGAGTACTGAAAGGACGGCCAACACGCCTTGCCAGCTACCATGTAGGTCGCCAAGCCCTTCAGCCAGAACTCGCCATGTCAGAGCGAACGCCGCAATTTTAGGTGCAGTGCCGATAAACAACGTGACGGGCGCCGGTGCGCCTTCATAGACATCGGGCAACCACATGTGGAACGGCACGGCACCAAACTTGAAGGCAACACCAACGATGATAAACGCGAGTCCGAGAAGCGCCGCCACGTTGAGTGCGTTCGGCGCCGAGAAGTGTGTTGCGAGTTCATCCAACTGCACGGTGCCGGCGACACCGTAGAGAATCGAAATTCCGTACAGCAAAGTGCCCGACGCGATCGCGCCAAGCACGAAGTACTTCATTGCCGCCTCGGCAGCAGTTGGCGATTCACGGTTGAAGGCCACGAGGGCATAAAGCGACAGCGATAAGATCTCCAGTCCAAGGTACAGCGTCAACAGGCTATTCGCGGAAATCATGACCATGATACCGAGCAGACCAAACAGGCCGAGGATGAAGAACTCGCCCTTGAACAGCCCCGCGCGGATCAGATAATCCCGCGAATACACGAACATCAATGCAACCAGCAGATACGCGAACATCTTCAGCACATAACCCGCGGGGTCTGCGACGAAGCTGCCACTGAACGCGATCACCGACTCGCTGACCGCGAAATACGACGAGCACGCTGCCGTACCGGCAATTGCCAGGATAGCAAGCCAATACGTGACTCGGCGCTGCTTCGTAGGCAGGAAGGCATCGATCAGTAACACCACGCAGATGGCGCTCATCAGAAAAATCTCCGCTGCCGCTGGTATAAAGTCAGGCATTAGAACTGTCTATGCTCATAACTTGGACTGTGCGACGTGCTCAAGAAGATGCCCCAGAGTCTGCTCCATCAGATCGATCAACGGCGCCGGCCAGACGCCTAGCAACAAGACGGCGATGGCCAATACCGTCAGAATAAAGAATTCTCGCGAACCGATATCATGCAGGGTCGCGACACCGTCATTGGCAACCTCACCGAAGATCACCCGCTTGATGAGCCACAGAGTGTAGGCGGCACCCAGAATCAATATCGTAGCCGCAAGGAACGCCAACCAGAAACTCGCGTGGAAGCTGCCGACGATGACCAGAAACTCGCCAACAAACCCGGACGTACCCGGTAGACCGGCGTTGGCAAGCGCAAAAAACACCATCAGTGCCGAGAATTTTGGCATCGTATTCACGACGCCTCCGTAAGCGCCGATGTCCCGGCTATGGAGGCGGTCGTACATTACGCCAACACACAAAAACAGCGCGCCCGAAATCAGACCATGGGAGATCATCTGCACCATGCCGCCTTGTAAAGCCAAACGCCCCCCGGCGCTCTCCGGTGCATTGGCCATTATCGCGAAGATGACAAAGAAGCCCAACGTCACGAAACCCATGTGGGCAATGGACGAGTAAGCGATCAGTTTTTTCATATCTGTCTGTGCTAACGCCACGAACGCAATATAAACAATCGCAATCAGAGAAAGCCCAATCATGAGCCAGTCCAACGCGTGGCTCGCATCTGGGGTGATGGGTAGGCTGAAGCGGATGAACCCATAGCCGCCCATCTTCAGCAGTACTGCCGCCAGAATCACGGAGCCGCCAGTCGGCGCCTCGACATGGGCATCGGGCAGCCACGTATGTACCGGCCACATAGGTACCTTGACGGCAAACGCCAACAAGAACGCCATGAAGATCCACACCTGCTCGCGCATGCTTAGCGGTAGCAGATGAAAATCGAGGATGGCGTAACTACCTGTCTGAAGATACAGATAGATCAGTGCTATCAGCATGAACACCGAGCCAAGAAACGTGAAAAGAAAGAACTTCACGGTCGCATAAACACGCCGCTCCCCTCCCCATACGCCGATGATAAGAAACATCGGCACGAGCATCGCCTCCCAGAACACATAAAAGAGCAACGCATCAAGCGACGCGAACACGCCGATCATGAGTCCTTCGAGGATCAGGAATGAAGCGAAGTACTGTGCGGGCCTGAGTTTGATGACCTCCCAGCCGGCTAGCACGACCAACGGCGTAAGAAACGTTGTCAGAAGGATGAGCGGAAGCGAAATTCCATCGAGGCCCAGGTAGTAGAAAGCATTGAACTGCGTAATCCAGGGCGTTTGCTCAACGAACTGCATCTGCGCCGTCGTAAGGTCAAAGCCGACATAGAGCGGCACACTCAAGGCGAACGTCAGGACGGAGACGCCAAGCGCAACGAACTTAGCTGTGTTCGCACGCTCACCGGAGCCCAGGGCGAGTACGGCGATGCCACCGACGATAGGCCCCCAGATCAGGATGCTGAGCAGCGGTAGATCCGACACGCGGCTAGATCTCTGATACCAACCAGCCGATCATGACCGCGAGGCCAATGATCATGGCGAAGGCATAGTGGTAGAGATAGCCCGTTTGCAAATGCCGTACGACGCCGGACACCCGCGCCACCAGACGTGCGCTGCCGTTGACGGCGACGCCATCGATCAAGAGCTGGTCGCCGACTCTCGCCAGCAGTCCAGCGACGCCACGAGTTGTCCGTGCCAGAACCTGCTCGTTGAACCAGTCGAAGTAGTACTTGTTAGTAAGGAGTCGGTGCGGCCATGACAGGCGTTGTTGCAATAGCGCGGGAAGCGCTGGGCGGAAGATATACAAGAACCAGGCCACCGCTGCTCCTGCCGCGGCCAAATATAACGCTGGTGACGTGAAATTCACGAACGCGTGGGTGACGAACGCCATCGGACCGTGAAATTCCGCCGCGAGTTCGCCGACCACGTCCTGATGCTCGAGGACGAAGATCGAATCCGAAAAGAAGCTGCCGAACAATACCGGACCGACCGTAAACCAGCCGATCAATACGGATGGTATCGCCAGTGCTATCAGCGGCACAGTGACAACAGGCGGGCTCTCGAGGAGGTGTTCTTTGACCTGCGGCTCGATTCGTTCCTGGCCGTGAAAGACGAGGAACAGCATTCGAAAACTATACAGCGCAGTAACGAATACGCCGAGCAGAACGCACCAGAAGGCGTAACCGGCACCCCACGTATTCGAGGCATGCACGGCCTCGATCAGCGCGTCCTTCGAGAAGAACCCGGAGAACCCGGGAAAGCCGACAAGAGCGAGCGTACCGATGACCGACGTCCAGTAGGTGATGGGCATGTATTTTCGCAGCCCGCCCATCTTGCGCATATCCTGCTCGTGGTGGAGCGCAATGATCACCGAACCCGCGGCGAGAAATAACAGCGCCTTGAAAAAAGCATGCGTAGCCAGATGAAAGATTCCGGCTGCATAAGCAGAGGCGCCCAGCGCGACAGTCATGTAGCCTAACTGCGACAGCGTCGAATAGGCCACGACCCGTTTGATGTCGTGCTGCACGATTCCGATCAACCCCATAAACAAAGCTGTCGTTGCACCGATGACGAGAACAACGCTCAGAGCCGTCGCCGAATATTCGAACAACGGCGACATCCTGGCGACCATGAAAATGCCGGCTGTGACCATCGTCGCCGCGTGAATTAGTGCCGAGATCGGCGTCGGGCCTTCCATCGAATCCGGCAGCCAGACATGCAGCGGGACCTGAGCCGATTTGCCCATCGCCCCGACGAACAGGCAAATACAGGCTAGCGTGAGCACCGACCACTGCCTGCCGGGCAGAATTTCTGTCGTCTCGCCGCTCAGACGTTCCGCTTGTGCGAATACTTCCGAGTAATCCAGCGAACCCGTGTACATGAGCAGCGTCGCAATTCCTAAGAGAAAACCGAAATCTCCGACGCGATTGACCAGAAACGCTTTCAGGTTGGCGAAGATCGCTGTCTCTTTCTTAAACCAGAAACCGATCAGCAGATAAGAAACGACGCCGACTGCTTCCCAGCCAAAGAACAGCTGCAAAAAGTTGTTGGACATTACGAGCATGAGCATGGCGAAGGTGAACAGCGAGATATAACTGAAAAAACGCTGATAACCCGGGTCGTCGCGCATATAGCCGATCGTGTAGACATGCACGGCCAACGAGACAAAGGTCACTACTGTCATCATCAACGCGGTGAGGTGGTCTATCAGAAACCCCACCTCCATGTTGATGCCGCCGATACTCGCCCAGCGATAGACTGTCGCATTGAACACGGGCGCGCCGTCCCACGCGACGTCCTTCAAAACGAGCGTAGACAACACGAACGAAACCGCTACGCCTGCAGTCGCGACCCAATGCGTCCCTGCCCGGCCGATCTGTACACCGAAAAGACCGGCAACGATTGCAGCCAGCAACGGCGCGGCAACGATGGCAAGATAAACCGTTTCCAACTCTAACCCTTCAGAGTATTCATCTCTTCGACATTGATACTCTGTCGCGCGCGGAACAGCACGACGAGGATCGCCAGCCCGATAGCCGATTCTGCGGCGGCCACCGTCAGAATAAAGAAGACGAATACCTGACCGAGCACATCGCCGTGCATTCGCGAGAA
>SMWC01000078.1 GCA_004357505.1 Gammaproteobacteria bacterium
GCCGCTTCGATCTACCGATTGCCCTCGGGGTGCTCAAGGCTGACAGACATTATCCGTGGCAGACGGACGGGACTGAGTTCATCGGCGAGCTCGCCCTAAACGGCGAGCTGCGGCCCGTGCAAGGTGTATTACTAGCGGTCCTTGCAGCACGCGACGCCGGTCGAGCGATCATCATTCCGGCGGGCAATGCGCCTGAAGCGGCACTCGTCGATGACGCCACGATCTATCCGGCGGGTCATCTTTGTGAAGTCGTCGCCCACCTTGACGAGACTGCGAGGCTTGCGCCATTGCAGACAGCAACTGCCACGCCGGCGTCGAATAGTGACCTCGAACTCGCCGACGTTCGCGGCCAGAGCGCTGCCAAACGGGCACTGATTATCGCCGCCGCCGGCGATCACAATCTACTCTTGATTGGCCCGCCCGGCGCGGGCAAGAGCATGCTCGCGCAGCGCCTACCTGGACTGCTGCCACCGCTGAGCGTCGAGGAGATGCTTTGTGTGGCAAGTATTGCATCGATCGCGGCGCCAGATCGGTTAATGAAATCGCATCGAGCAGGCGTCCGTTCAGAGCACCGCATCACGGCGCCTCCGCTGTCGCGCTGGTCGGTGGCGGCAACCGCCCGCGCCCCGGAGAGATCTCGCTGGCTCATCTCGGTGTCCTGTTTCTGGACGAGTTGCCCGAGTTCCAGCGCAGCGCGCTGGAGGCGCTTAGACAGCCGCTCGAAACCGGCGTTATTACTGTCGCCCGTGCCAGCGAGACGGTGCACTTTCCGGCCGCATTTCAGCTCGTCGCCGCAATGAACCCCTGCCCGTGCGGCTACCTCGGCGATGGTAGCGGTCGTTGCCGGTGTTCGGAAACTCGTCTGCAAACTTACCGTTCCCGCTTGTCGGGCCCACTTCTGGATCGCTTTGATCTCCAGGTGGAGTTATCGCGTGTGCCACTGGAGCACATGACCAACCCGGTGTCGGCTGGCGAAAGCGCAGCAGCGGCGCACTCGGTCAGCGCCGCCCGGGATCGGCAGTTGATACGCCACGGGATACTCAACGCCCGGCTCAGCGACCGCGCCCTTTGGCAGAAGGTGCCCCTCGATCGGGAGGGACGGCGTCTGCTGATTCGAGCCGCCGAGCGCTGGCGGCTCAGCGCGAGATGCTGCACACGAATTTTGAAAGTTGCCAGGACTATTGCCGATCTCGCCGCCGACCCGGACGTCACCGTGCCTCACGTCGCCGAAGCCATCCAGTTACGTTGCCTCGAGCGGTTGCTTTGAGGGTCCAGACAATACCGATATAATCCGCCGGCCTCGTCCAGAGAGTACGCATTGCCCACCCACGAACAGAAGTTCTTTGATGGCTTTATGCTCCTGCTGGGAGTATTGATTGGAGCACTCGCCGGGATCGTCCTGTTTGCCGATTGGTTTGGTAGCGCACAGGTCGGGGTCTCGGACGGCGCCCTGATCGACGACCGAATCCGGCCGATCGGTCAGGTTGTGTTGTTCGGCGACCCGGACATTGGTGTCGAATCGATCGTTGCCGCCGCGGCCGAGCCGGATCGCGCGCCACTCTCGGGATCCCAGGTCTATGACGAATCCTGCTACCTCTGTCACGCCGCTCCGGGTATCGGCGGCGCTCCGGTACTCGGCGATATGGATGCTTGGACGCCACGAATTGCGCAGGGCACCGCTCTGCTTCACGACCATGTCCTAGACGGTTACCAGGGCGACACCGGTTTTATGCCGCCGAA
The DNA here is from genome assembly GCA_004357505.1 of Gammaproteobacteria bacterium. Classification (GTDB taxonomy): domain Bacteria; phylum Pseudomonadota; class Gammaproteobacteria; order Steroidobacterales; family Rariloculaceae; genus SMWC01. Next base: position 1,741 of record SMWC01000078.1, read on the forward strand.
GGGCGGCCGTTTGGATCTCACCGACGAGGAGGTTTTTAAGGCGATTGATTTTTTTCTGGAGGCCGTCGAGTAGAATCGCCGCGAGCCGCCGACGGTAACAAGTCCGATACGGTTAGAACGGCCCCTCGATCAAAATCCCCTGTAACGACTCCCGGTCGACTGCAAGTTCAGCATCGCCAGCCGGAAGCAGATTCTGGCTCAGAAGAAACGCTGTGACATCCACGTACTGCTCGTCCTCGAGCGTACCTGGCGCTAGATACGGCATCGTTATCCGCAGGTACGCGTATAGATCGAAGACGTTTTCGCCACTCCAGGCGTACAGATAGCCGTTGCTGTACTCTTCGGGGTAGTGACACTCTGCGCAATGATTTTTCCAGACCGCTTCACCACGAGCCGCTTGCGTAGCGGAGTAGACGCCTTGTTGAACGGAGTTGTATTCGGGAGCGTGCATCGACTGCCCCGACACGCAGCCTTCGGCGACCAGAATCACTACAGCGATGAGAAAGCTTTGGCAACGCATCGCAGCACTCTAAACCGCCAACAAACCAGGTACTAGAGCCAGGACTCAAGCTCATGGACACGAAAGTATCGCCCCACGTCAGACTGATCGGCCTTATGCTGCTCCTCGGGTTGCACAGCATCAGCTCGTTCGCCGCCGGCACCGAAGACTTGATTCCGCTCGAGTCGGAGTCCTATCCTAACGACCTGTTGCCACAGATTCGTCGGGCAGCAACAACGGTGCCGGGGGAGCTGGCGGTGTCGATCAATTTCGTCAAGGTGGCTGAAAGCCACCGCACCTATGCGGCCGTCATCGAGGATGGCAGCGAGGAACTGTTCATCTCCGCCCGCACGGCGTTTCAGATCGTTTACCCGCAAGGCTCGATCATGCTCGACAGCGGCATGGATGAAGCCGTGCACCGATTCTATGGCTTCGGCCGCGAGGAGCCGTATTGGCAGGAAAGGAACGCTGCGGTGCAGGCAGCGCTCAGGCGCGCGCAGCTGATCATCATCACGCACGAGCACGGCGATCATGTCGCTGGGGTGCTCCGGAGCGACTACCGGGAGGAACTCGCAGCGAAAACGATACTGACGCAAGATCAGGTTCGAACGTTGAATCTCGCGCCCCAACTCCCTGAGATCGCTCTGACCCCGACCCTGGCCCGCACCTACATCATCGTGGATTATGAGCTGATTCTGGCCGTCGCAGCCGGCATCGTATTGATCAAATCCCCCGGACACACTCCCGGACACCAGATGATTTACGCCCGGCTCGCCGGCGGGCAAGAGTTTTTATTCATCGGCGACATCGGCTGGTCGCTCGACAACATCACCAAGCTAAAGCTTCGACCTGCAGAGACGATCGCTCGCATCGGCGAGGATCCGCAAGCACTGATGTACCAGATGACCTGGATTAAGCGGGTCATGGACGAAGACGGACTCATCATCGTTCCATCTCACGACGACCGGTTACTTACACGCTACGCCGAGGAAGGACTCTTGGGCACGACGTTAGCCAACCGTTAGACGTCGCGTCGCGGCCGGTGCTTTGCCGAACCTCCCGAAGACGGGCTCGACCGCCAGCTCACCGCCTTTGATGATCGGCAGACGCCCGGGCCGCTCTGTGACGAGCAACTCGCCACCGGGCAGGAACGCGATGCTCCAAGGATGCTCCAAACCCTCAGCGATCGTCACCAGACGAAAGTCGTGTAGCTCCGACTCATAAACGCGCGTTTGCGCCGACACCAGAGCCGGCACGGCGAACAACAGTACGCCCTAGAGGGTGGATAAGCGCGTACTCGTGTGGCCGAAACTCGACCTGGCGAGTTCGAAAATGTTCATGGCAGGGATTTGGATTCCGTTTTGCCAGATAGCGCGCCCGACAGGATTCGAACCTGTGACCTTCGGCTCCGGAGGCCGACACTCTATCCAGCTGAGCTACGGGCGCGAACTTTGAATTGTACCGTCAGATATCGTTGCGGCCGGCGTGCCAGAACGTTTCGAACTCCAACTTCGTTACGTTGCTATTTAACATAAGGCGCGATAATCGCGCGAGTCCGAACCAGCCCGGACGAGTGGTGCTCGGCGTCAGCTGGTGTACAACCAGTCCTTCTGAACACACGCCAACTTCCCGCTGGACCCAGCCATCCTCGTCCACTTCGGTATACAGGGCGTCCATTTCCAGGGTAACGAGCTCACTCCGTGTCCATTTCAAGTAGATCATGTCACTGCGTCACGCGCGTGCTTCTCCGACCGGGCAGGCATTATAGCCAGGTTGCCGAGCGCGGACAGCGCGGTGACGGCTAAAGGCCCATCCAGGACAACGATACCGGTACCGCCTGAACCTCTCCCTCGGCACACAATTTACCGTCGGCGCTCAAGGTGCAATGCAGCAAGCACCGCTTGTCGTTCGCATCGAGAATTTCAGCCGCCAGCTCGAGTTCCGTCTCCATCGGCGCCGGACGCCGGTAATGGATGACGAGACTGGCCGTTGCGTAGTAGCACAGCGGCGTTGAACCGATCGCCCGCGCTTCCCTGTGGTAAGCGGCCGCCATGGCCGTACAAATCGAATGGCAATCGAGAAGGGTCGCGATAATCCCGCCATTGACAAAGTGCGCAGGAGCGGAACAGTGTTGCGGCTGCGGCGTGAATCGGGCGATGCTCGGACCGCTCCCCGACCAGTAACTCTTCAGATTGAGGCCGCCTTCATTACTGGGGCCGCAGCCAAAGCAATGGTTATGGGGGATCTGTTCCTGCAGCGATCGCTCGGTCAAGGCTGGTCCCGGTCCGAAGGAGTGGCTGCCGGAACTAACCTGGGCTGCTTATGTCGGCCGGGCTTGGCTGCCACGCAGCGGTCATCCACCGATCTCTTTGGCGTTGATCTGTTGCAACCAAAGCTTATCTGCATGCATTGCGCCGCGGCGCCGAACATCGGGGTCACTCCATTGTGCGCAGTGATACGACCCGCAATTCGACTTCCTCTCCCACCATCGCGTGATCGTAATCGATATAAATATAAGCGGGATAACCCAGCTCCTGCTGGTAGGCTACACGGAGTGTTGCGGCGCTGCGCGAAGCTGTCTCAACGAGCGTAAACAGCTCATCGATGGTCCGGAACCACTTATAATTCTCTTCAGCGACCGGAATCTCGGCCAAATAGTCGTCCCGGTTATAGCGAACACCGACAACCAAGCCATTTTCAACGGTGACGATGGTTTCGGCCGGTGTATCCCGATGGCAGTCGCAGGTCTTTTCGTATCGATATTCGTAACTTGCGATACCAGCCGCTTTCCAGAGCCCGCGGTTCGCGATTAACTCGTCGTCCGCCAAGCACCAGCCGGAATACACAGCAGTGCTTAAGACTACGAGCTGAATCACACCTCTGCGCGCATACCGCACGATGAGTCCCCGGTACCGGCCGCGTCGATAAAGCTCAGTCAGTCCGGCTCGTCACCTCGAGCAGGTGAAAGCCGAACTGTGTCTTGAGGGGACCCTGGACCTCGTTGAGATCGGCGCTGAAAGCAACGGCGTCGAACTCTTTGACCATCTGGCCCGGGCCAAAGGAGCCGAGGTCACCGCCGCGATTACCGGACGGGCAGGTCGAGTGCTCGCGAGCGATGTCTCCAAAATCGGCACCGTCGAGAATTTTCGTTTTGAGCTCTTCGCAGAGCGTCTCGTTATCTACCAAGATGTGTCTTGCGGTCGCTTGACCCATGAGCGTGCTCCTGAATCGGGATCGTGATTCTGTCGCGCAAAGCATAGCCGAGTAGCCTGAGTGCGAACAGAGCCCGAGACGGAACCCTGGATGGCCCACAGCACAATAGTCCCGGTTACGCCGGCTTGCGGAAGACCACACTGAAATTATTAGCCGGCATCTCGATGACATCTTCGCGGACGAACCCCGCCGTTGCAGCGACCTTCGTAACCGCCTCCAAATCTCTTACGCCCCACTCCGGATTGCGTGCGCGCAGCGAGGCATCGAACGCCTCATTGCTAGGGGCCGTATGGCGCTCGTTGCAACGGTAGGGGCCATAGACAAACAACACGTTGCCCGCAGACAGCGTATCTCGCGCACCATCGAATAGCGCCACCGTCGCGACCCAAGGTGAGATGTGGATCATATTGATACACAAGAGCGCGTCGGCTTTGCGTATCGGCCACGGCGTTTTCAGGACATCAAGCTGTAAGGCGACATTTGCGTTATTGAGATCCGCCGTGACCACGCTGAGCGAAATCGATTCCTGGGCCTCCAGGTCAGCATCGGTCGGCTGCCATCTCAAGCCCGGCAACGCTGCCGCGAAGTGCAGCATATGTTGTCCCGTTCCGCTCGCGATCTCGAGAACCAGGCCTTTGTCAGGCAGAACCCGTCGCAGCACATCGAGAATCGGCCCCTTGTTCCGTTCTGCCGCTGCAGAGTACGGCGGTTGCACGCTCATCAATCAAGAAGACTGCCCTGAACCTGCTTGATTTCGATCGTGGAGACATTCACGCCGTCTAGACACCGGACGTTCACTCCCCACATCTCTGGAGCGGTTCTGGGCCTGTGAAATGTATAGATTCCGCAGGTGGGACAAAAATAATGCTTCGCAATACGTTTATTGAATTGATAGAGAGTCAGATTCTCCAGCGGCGTGAGCAGCTTGAACTGAGCTTCGACGACGCGATTGATGATTCCGCCCTTCTTCGAGCAGATAGAACAATCACAGCTCACCGAGTCATCTGGATCGAGCGTCACCTCGAACCGAACTTCACCGCAATGACACGATCCCTGGTAGGTATTCTTCATCGCAATTCCGCAGTCTTCCCGTTCGAACGAAACGTTAGTCCGAAGAACTAACTCGACTACTTTGTAGCGGTGGTTTTCCGGAGATTCGATCTGCTAAATGGCCGACGGAGATCGCGAACAGATGAGAACGGTTCCAGCGCATTATCGTTCGATAGTTTTCATATACAAGGAACGCCGGCTCGGAAGCAGCGGACGGCAGGATTACGGAGCCGTCAATATCTACGCTCGGCAGATCGTTGCCGGCGATCGTACGTACGCCCAACGCCTGCCACTCGGCGAGCGATTTTCTCGTCGCCAGTCCTTCCAAGTCCGTATCGAACGTATCGGGTAAGCGAATCTCGCGACCCCAGATGATGCCCGGTTGCCATCCGGCACTGGCCATGAAATTCGCTGCAGACGCGACCGCATCGGCGAGGTTGTTCCAAATGTCTTTGCGACCGTCGCCGTCCCCGTCTCTGGCATAATCGATGAACGTCGAGGGCATGAATTGTAGTTGTCCCATCGCCCCTGCCCAGGAGCCCTGCATGTCTTCGAGACGGACATGTCCCTCATCCAAAATTCTTAAAGCGTGCAGCAGTTCAGCGCGAAAAAACGCCGCGCGTCTTTCATCGTAGGCGAGCGTAACGAGCGAGCTGATCACCGGCATACTTCCCTGGGTCTGCCCGAAGTTACTCTCGATACCCCAGGCCGCGACCAGGATATGCGGCGGGATGCCATAGCCGGACGCGACGTCGTCGAGCAGCGCCCGATGCTCCTGAAGAAGAATACGGCCTTGTTCGATGCGCCAATCAGAGACGGTGCGGTCCAGATAGTCCCAGAAATCGAGTTTGAACTCCGGTTGGTTTCGATCCAACTCGATGATCCGCTCGACCGGGGCCACGTCAGTCAAAGCAGCGTTGACGGTTGCTGCAGAGATTCCGCTCATGATCGCTTCGATACGCAGCTCTTCGAGCCAGATGGGAAACTCGGCAACCTGCGCCACGGCGAGCTGTTCCCACGCCGACAGCGCAAGAAGACCGGCAACCGAGAAAGCGATCCGGGTTGTCACGAGCAATTACCGCTATCGGACGTATCGCTCATGCGAGGAAATTCTTGAAACATTGTTGAACCGAGTGTACTCGATTCACTCCGTGCCCTCACAAGCGCCTGGGATATGACTCAACACCTGCGGATCACTACATGCGGCGCATGCATTGCTATAGGTTGCAAGCTCGGTAAAGTCGCAGGGAGTAGTCACGCAGCGCAGCCCAGTATCTCGAGTCGCACAAACGGGTCGATAGTCGAGGGTGCAGATCTGTGGACGCGGGTCCGAGCAATGCACGGCCTTTAATTCCGATAGCGATTTCGCTGGCGACGCGGCGCATCCGAGCAAGGTCAGGCAGGCAGCGAACAACGCACCCGCAGGAACCAGAGGATTAAGCAAAGTCTCGCAGCGAGTCGAGCGCCGAGCGGCTATCGTGAGACCGGACTAAGCTCGACCGGAACGTAGCCGATGACGCGCAGCGCCTCTTGAAGCTGTTCGTCCTCGCTGGGGTCGATGTCGTTTCCCGCGCGCCCAAATTGCTTTCTCGGATTACGCGCATGGACAACGATATCCGGTTCGATCCCGGTGCCGTTGATCGACCGCCCGGACGGCGTTAAATATCTGGATGTCGTCAGCTTGATCGCGCGGCCTTCGGAGAGCGGTATGATCGTTTGCACAGAGCCCTTGCCAAAGGTTGTTTCTCCGACAAGGCGCGCACGGTCATTCTCCTGGAGTGCCCCCGCAACGATCTCGGACGCGGAAGCCGATCCACCGTTGATCAGGACCGCCAATTCGACGCCACTGAGAATATCGCCCGGAGTCGCGTAATGCGTGAAGCGGGCCTCCCTGATCCGGCCAGTGCCGCGAACAATCAGGCCGCGGTCGAGAAATGCGTCGGCAATATCGACCGCTGCATCCAAGACACCACCAGGATTATTACGAAGATCCAAGACGACGCCCCGAAGCTCATTCCCGGCTTGAATCTGGAGATCTTTCGCGGCATCCGTTAAATCATCGGCAGTGCGATCAGAAAACCCAGTCAATCTGATGTAGCCGAAACCATTACCCAGATACTCGCTGCGAACGGTCTTTACGCGTATTTCGGAGCGGATCAGAGCGAATCGTAGTGGCTCATCCTCGCCCTCCCGAATCACATCGACCGTTACCCCAGTTCCTGGTAGGCCGCGCATCCGGCCGATCGTGTCCTCGACATGCTTCTCATCCACAAGGATGTCATCAACAGAAACCAGCATATCGCCCGGTAAAATACCGGCGCGTTGGGCCGGCGTACCGTCGAGCGGAGTCACAACGATCACCTTGCCCGCCTCGAAGCTGACATCGAGTCCAACGCCGCTGTAATTACCACTGGTGCTGATTCGAATGTCCTCGTAGTCGTCTGGTGCTAGGTAGCGGGAGTGCGAGTCGAGTTCGCCGAGCACGCCGCGAATAGCGCTTTCAAACAGTTGACTGTCGTCAATTACATCAACGTATTCTCGACCTATCCGCTCGAGGACTTCTATCAGGACTTCTGCGTCCTGGAGACGCGCGGCACCCGCCGCAGCTTCCTGCAGCGACTGCCGCTGTCGCAGCAGGTCGGCGCCGAGTGCAACGCTGAGCCCAAGGACGATACCCACCAGCAGGATTGGAAGACTTCTTATTTTCAGAGGCATGCGTCTGTCGTCACCCCAACGGTCTTGTTCGAA
>SMWC01000079.1 GCA_004357505.1 Gammaproteobacteria bacterium
TCGGTCCGTGGTTCAGTAGACTCATCGTCCACTGCGAGCACAACGCATGGCGATTGAACGAGCCGGTTGCCGCCGGGCACCAGCCTTTGCTCCAGCTTTAGGACCGTACCGGCTCTCGGGGCGTGAACTGCCGCTGATGGCGTCTCGCCGGGATCGCCGACGCTCTGCCCTCGAACCACTCGCTGACCGACCGTGACGGTCGGCGTCGCCGGCGGGCCAAGCTGTTGGGTCATCGGAATGATGAGGCGTTCAGGTGCCAGGTTGCGATTGATACGCGTGGCCGTCGAGATTGTCTTGCGAGCGGCCAGGTGCAGGCCGCCGGTCGGTCTGCGATGGATTTGGTACTCAGCCATCACGCGACTCCAGGACGATGCAGTCGACCGGGCACGGAGGTAGGCATAGCTCGCAGCCCGTGCAGTGACCCGCAATGATCGTGTGCATCATCTGTGGGATTCCGACGATCGCATCGACTGGACAGACTTGTGCGCAGAGATTGCAGCCGATACAAAGCTCCTCGTCTATGCGAGCGACGCTATCGAGGCTGGCATGGCCAAGTTCCGTGAGCAGGGGCTCGGGTTCTTGGCCGAGCACGCTCGCAAGCTGACGCACGGTTTCGTCTCCCCCCGGCGGACAGCGGTTGATGGATGCGTTACCCGCGGCGATGGCTTCCGCGTAGGCGCGGCAGCCGGGATAGCCGCACTGTGCGCATTGGACTCTGGGTAGAAGTTGTTCCAACCGATCAGCGATAGGGTCCGCTGCAGGCGGGAGATAGCGACTGGCTAGAATCAACAAAATCGCGAGTGCCACGGCGAGACCGGCCAGGATAACAGTGCCGGTAATCATGACAGGCGCGCAAAGCCGGTGAAGCCGAAGAAAGCCAGCGACATGATGCCGGCCGTGACGAGCGCTATAGCAGGGCCTCGAAACGGCGATGGTACGTCGGCGTCTTCCAGTCGCTCGCGCAGGCCGCTCAGCAATGTCAGCACGATACCGAATCCCAGCGCTGCGCCCGCACCGTAGAACAACGCGGAGAGCAGGGTCCGCTGTTGTGTCGAGTTGAGTAAGGCGACCCCGAGGACAGCACAATTACTCGCGATTAACGGAAGATAGAGGCCGAGGATGCGATGCAGTAACGGTGAGACTCTGCGCAAAGCCAACTCGGTAAACTGAACCGTAGCGCCTATGACCAGAATAAAAGAAATCAGCCGTAAGTATCCTACGCCAAAAGGCAAGAGCACGTAGTGCTCGATCAAATAGCTGAGGCCTGACGAGAGCGTGAGGACCAGGCCTGTAGCCAATGCCATGCCCAACGCACCGTCCATGCGTTTCGAGGTGCCGAGAAACGGGCAGAGCCCGAGAAACTGAACCAGGACGAAGTTATTCACCAATGCCGCAGCGAAAATAATAAGCAACAGCTCGGTCATCGTATTTAAGTCACCTTCATGCCATTGGATACCGATTTCTATACCGGACTATGGGCCTCTTGCGTCATCGCTTCTATCCTCTCGCGGTCAACGCGTTCGAGCAGGCTTTTGAAGTGCTCGATGCCGCTGCCCAGTAGAGGTTTTTGTGCGTCTGTCCACGTCAGCGGAGCGATAGCAAGGAAGATTTCGGCTCTCTCCGCGACACCCGGTATGACCGGCTTCAGATAAATCATTAATGTCCGGAACAAGTTCAAGCCCAGCGTCGCAATGCCCACCACGGCGTCGTTCTGCTCCGGGTTTTTCGCTTTGAGCCAGGGCTTTTGATCATCAATGTATTGATTCGCTTTATCGGCAAGCGCCATGATGCGCCTGATGGCGCGTGCATAGTTTCTGGCTTCATAATCCGCGGCGATCTCGTCTGCCGCCGCAGCGAAAACCGCAAACAAAGCCTCATCCGGCAGCTGGTCGGCCAGACGACCCGCATTGAGCCGATGTATAAAACCCGCGCAGCGGCTACCGATATTGACAAATTTGCCAACCAAATCTGAATTGACGCGCGCAGCGAAGTCATCCATATTCAGGTCGATATCGTCAGCCGTCGGTCCGAGCTTCGCGGCGAAATAGTAACGTAAGCAATCGGGCTCAAGATACTTGGCGTACGTTGTCGCCAGGATAAAAGTGCCCCTGGACTTCGACATCTTCAGGCCGTCAACGGTCAGAAATCCATGGACAAAGATGCCAGATGGCTTGCGGTAGCCCGCTCCGCTGAGTACCGACGGCCAGAACAACGTGTGAAAATAGACGATATCCTTGCCAATGAAATGATAGAGCTCGGTGGTGCTGTCCGCATCCCAGAACTGCTCAAAACTGAGGTCCAAGCGCCGGCAGAGGTTGAGGAAACTCGCCATGTAACCGATCGGTGCATCAAACCATACGTAGAAGTATTTGCCGGATTCGCCGGGGATCTCGAAACCGAAGTAAGGACTGTCCCTCGAAATATCCCAGTCCCTTAGGCCGGCTTGGAACCATTCATCGAGCTTCCGTGCGAGCGCTTCATCGATGTGTTGTGGCACCCAGGAGCGAAGCTCTTCCTCAAAGTCTCCGAGCCGGAAGAAGAGGTGTTCCGACTCCTTCACTGAAGGCGTTGTACCGGAGATTACGGAAACCGGGTTCTTCAGCTCCATGGGCGTGTAGGTCGCGCTGCAGTTTTCGCAGGCATCACCATACTGGTCAGCCGTGCCGCAAATCGGACATTCGCCGCGAACATAGCGATCCGGTAGAAACATCTGCTTCTGTTCGTCATATGCCTGCTGTATCGTGCGTCGATGAATGTGCCCGGCCTTGAGCAGGCGCCGATAGACTTCCGCTGTCAGTTCCTCATTCTCGGCGGAATGAGTCGTCAGATAATTATCGACGCTGATCCTGAACCGAGCGAAATCGCTTTGGTGGCTAGCAGCGATCTCGGCTACCAATTCTTCCGGTGTTATGCCGGCAGCCTCCGCAGCCAGCATCGTCGGCGTGCCGTGAGCATCGCTGGCACAGACGTAATGGCAACGGTGCCCCTGCATTCTCTGAAATCGTACCCAAACGTCCGTATAGGTGTACTCGACCAGATGCCCGATATGCAGTGGCGCATTGGCGTAGGGCAAGGCGCTGGTAACTAGAATATCTCGATGCTGGCCCAACCGCGGCACTCCATTGTTCACGATGGAGCGGCCGCACAATCGTGGCTGAACGATACGGCGAAGCGGCCGCTCCGATCGGGATTATGCCACTGGTGTCGAAGCGATGCTGCTCAGGAGACGTCTCTAAATTTTTCGAATTTGTTTTTATCGAAGGCCTGCATGTAGGCTTCCTCACCCGAAATCACCCGCCGCTTGTGGAGTTCCTCGAGAGCTCCATCCATCGTTCGCATGCCATAAGCTCCGCCGGATTGCATCACGCTCTCGAGCTGCTCCAGCTTACCCTGTCGAATCAGGTTTGCCACGGCCGAGGTATTCACGAGGATCTCCAGCACAGCAACCCGGCCTTTGCCGTCCTTTGTCTTCGCAAGCTGTTGCGAGATGACACCGCGCAAAGACGTAGACAGCATGTTTCGAATGTGGTCCTGCTTCTCGGCGGGAAAAATATTGATCACGCGATCGATGGTGGATGCTGCGCCATTGGTGTGCAGGGTCCCCAGCACCAACACGCCCATTTCTGCCGCAGTCATCGCTACGCTCATGGTCTCCAGATCTCTGAGTTCGCCGACCAGGATGACGTCGGGGTCCTCGCGCAACGCGGAGTGAAGCGCGTCTGAGAAACTATCGGTATGGATGCCAATCTCGCGTTGGCTGATCAGGCAGTTCTGGCGCTGGTGCACGAATTCGATCGGGTCTTCGATCGTCAGAATGTGGCCGTGCTGGTGCTGGTTAATCTCGTCTATCATGGCGGCAAGCGTCGTGGTCTTACCCGAGCCGGTCTTACCTGTTACGAGTATCAAACCCCTGCTGGCGCGCGTGAAATCGCGCACGGATGTCGGCATGCCGAGTTGTTCGAGCGTCAAGGCTTGCGAAGGAATCGAACGAAACACGGCGCCGATGCCGCGTAGGTGACGGAAGACATTGACTCGAAATCTGGCCAGATCCTTAATCGAATAGGCGAAATCAGCTGCGTCATTGGCCTCGAACTGTTCTCGGGATGCTTCGGTCATGATGCCGAATAGGGCTTCCTGCAACTTCTCGGGGTCGAGCGGCTGTTTCTCCAGGGAGATGAGATCGCCGTTGACTCGCATGCGCGGCGGATCACCCGCAATCACATGCAGGTCCGAACCTTTACGAAGCTGAATGTTACGCAGGAAATCTTCTATCATCTGCGGCGCAGCCATATCGGTCAGGCGATCTTCACGGCGCGCAAGATGGTCGAGTCCGTGACGAACCGTTCAAACTTCTTTACGTCGGAGGCATAGCGATAGGCGTCGTCCGGGTCTATCAGCTTGTTCTCGACGGCATCGAGCAGAGCTTGATCCATCGTCTGCATTCCATAATCCTTGCCGGTTTGCAGCTGGCCGAGAATCTGATGGGTCTGATCCGTTGAAATAAGTTTCGCGATGGCCCGAGTCATCACGAGGATCTCGAAAATAGCTTTGCGTCCACGACCGTCCGGCGCCTTAACGAGAGCCTGCGTCACGACGGCTTGCAGGCTATGGGCGAGAAAGCTCTTCGTTTGTGCTGCCTGAGCGGGTGGCAGTGCGTCGATGATGCGGTCTATCGATTTGACTGCGCCGGTCGTATGTAGCGTGCCCAAGACCAGATGTCCGGTCTCGGCCGCGGTCATCGCCATGCTGATGGTATCCGCGTCTCGAAGCTCGCCGATCAAAATGACGTCCGGGTCTTCCCGCAGGGCGGCGCGCACGCCTTCGGCGAAGCTTGGAACATGCGTACCTAACTCGCGCTGTACGATCTGAGCCCGCCTACTCTGATGCACAAATTCGATCGGGTCCTCCAGGCTGATGATATTGAGATGTCGGGTGCTATTGAGATGATCGATCATCGCGGCCAGTGTCGTAGACTTGCCGGTGCCCGTCGATCCGGTTATCAGCACCATCCCTTGGTGAAGATCACAGAACTTTGTCATCACCGGTGGTAGCTGGAGAGACTCCATTGTCGGGATTTTGTTGGGAATATTCCGAAACGTTGCGCCGACGCCAGTGTGCTTGTGAAAAACGTTGACTCTGAAGCGCCCGCCATCCTTGCTGATGTATGAAAAGTCCAAATCCTGATTCTGGGAGAAGAGGTCTTGCTGAGTCTGCGTCAATATTTCATTGACGTAGCCGTCCAGCTCGGTCGCGGTGAGCTCCCGAAACTTGATCGGCACCAAATCGCCATGCAACCGGACCATGGGTGGAACTCCGACAGCCAGGTGAACGTCTGAACAGCCCTGCGCCAACCCCAACTTCAAGAATGAATCGATTCTAGCCATGGCGTCTAAGCTGCTTTCTCGACAGCACCTTCCAGGGCGTGTCTGAAGTCATCCATCGATTTGAAGCGCTTCTCCTTGTCGACCGTCATGGCCTGTAGCACGATACTACTGAGTTCCTTGGACACCTGTTTGTTGAGTTCATTGAGGGGCGGCGCCTTACCTTGGACATGCTGATACATGACTGACATATGATCGCCCCGGCTGTAGGGAGGCTTTCCGGACAGCATCTCATACAGAACGATCCCAAGGCTATAGACATCGGCCGTGATGTCGACCCTCCTACCGAGTATCTGCTCTGGCGCCATGTATTTGGGAGATCCGATCACGTAGCCCGTTTTGGTCAGTTGTGTCTCGGCACTCGATGCAGCGGCCGCGACACCGAAGTCCACGATTTTCAGCAGACCGTCGTCATTAATGAGGATATTTGCCGGCTTCAGGTCGCGGTGGATGATTCCCTGATGATGGGCAATCTGCATGCCCGTGCAGACGTCACTCGCATAGGATACGGCTTTCCGAGCATTCATCGGGGCATGGTCTATGATTTCCTGCCCGAGCGTATGCGAAGGGAAATACTCCATGGAGATGGCGTAACCGCTACCGATGGACAGGAAATCGTAAATACGGATGACGTTTTTGTGGGTGATTTTTCGCGAGTAGCGCAGTTCGTGGACGAAGCGCTTCATTATCTCCTCGTTGGAGGCTACGTTCTCATTCAGGAATTTCAGAATCAGCTCATCGTCCACGACCGTGTCATGCACTAACAACACAGTGCCGAATGCGCCCTTACCGATCTTCCGGATGAATTTATAGCGGTCCTCGATCATGTCGTCAGGCTTCAGGGTAGTGAAATCGAACTTAGGCGCCGATGTCTTGACGGAGGCGTTTTTCTCGAGCGTGGCCGTTAGGCCCGTGAGGATCTTGTCGACTTCGGTCGAGGTCGATTTAACCTCGCTCAGA
>SMWC01000080.1 GCA_004357505.1 Gammaproteobacteria bacterium
AGCTGTCGTTTCTACTGCGGGAAGAACACCTAAGGCGCGGCCCATAAAGTCCGGGTAGCCAGGTGTGTCGAGTATATTGACGCTGACCCCGTCATGTTCCAGGTGGCAAACGGCAGCGTCTAGCGAGTGACCTAACGTCTGCTCTTGCTCGGTGAAATCGGAAACTGTCGATTTCATTTCCACGCTACCCCGTGCGGGGATCGCGCCGGCCTTGTGCAAAAGCGCTTCGACTAGAGTTGTCTTGCCGGAGCCGGCGTGACCAACCAATGCAATGTTACGGATACTCCTGGTGTCGTGTGTTGATGCCACAGATCCCCTCCTTGATTATTTTGAATTGGCGTTCTTCCCCGGTGAGGTTTTTCGAGATCCCTCTATCCTAGCTTCTAACTCCCGCCATGTGCGCAAGATTTCACGGAAATTTCGCGTCAAAATGCGCCGGTTTGTCGGGGAATGCTCAGCATCGAACCAAACACCATCTGGCTAGCGAATTAATAAGTAGTTATTTTTTAGTTAGTTAGACTATCTTGGGAATCTTAAGCCATTGGCAAGTGGCTACTGGGGCTGGTTCGCAGCGTGGCCGGTCGATGCGGCTACGCGCACGACCCGTAGCGTTACCGTGTTCCGGCAGCACTATAGCCAAGCGGCGAGCGAGTCGCCCTCAGGCGTTTAGATCTGGAATTCGGTCACTCTCCAACTGAGTGATCATGTCTTTAATCATGAGCTTTCGCTTTTTCAAGCGTCGCAACATGATCTGATCCACCTGCGGATCGATCACAAGCCGGGAAATTACCTGATCTAGATCTTGATGCTCTACGCGCAAGCCCTTGAGTCGCTCCACGTCCTTGAATACCTCGATTTCGATCTCGTCTGTCACTAACCGTTATTTAACGCGGCCAGCCAATCGCGGTCAGGGTCGCCAACTGCCAGAAAATAGGGGTTCAATAAACCGTCCTTTGTGTTGTACCGTAGCGCCTGGCCGGCAGAATCCATCATACTCCCTCCAGCGCTCTCGAGGATAGCCTGAGCGGCCGCAGTATCCCATTCTGAAGTCGGACCGAGGCGCGGATACATGTCTGCCTGGCCGTCAGCGACGAGGCAGATTTTCAGCGAGCTGCCCATCGGCTTAAGTTCGTGCGGCCCAAGACGCTTGAGGTAGGCTGCCAGCGCGCCACTCGGATGGCTGCGGCTACAGACGACCCGGACCGGTCCGGTTTGACGTAAAGCGGTGCGGAACTCCTCTAGGGGTCCGCCTGAGACCCGTCTCCACGCACCCAGGCCGAATGCGCCGGAATACTCAAGCTCCTTGGCCGGAGCCAGTACGACTCCCACCGAAGCACGGTTCTGCTCGACCAATGCAATGTTAACGGTGAACTCCCCATTGCGTTTCACGAACTCCTTCGTTCCGTCCAGAGGATCGACCAGCCAATAACGCTCCCAGCTCAGCCGATTTGTTAGCTCTTCGGGGGCGGATTCTTCTGAGAGTACGGGCAACGCTGGTCGGAGCGACTTCAGCGCTGCGACGATCAGCTCGTGAGACACACGATCCGCTTCGGTTAGTGGAGACTGATCGTCCTTGAGTTCCACAGCGAACTCGCCGCCATAAACGCTCATGATGGCGTCGCCCGCGGCGGTTGCGATCGCCCTCAGCTCATTCAACAATGCTTGCTTTGCATTGAGCTTCACAGCTGGTCCTTGAGTATCATAGTGACACCATGCGCGTATTTCGCCTCTAAGATGCCCGCGCCGCCGCGCTCCATCATCCCTTGGGACGACGTTGATACCGTGATGGTCGATATGGACGGCACGTTGCTCGACTTGGCATTCGATAATTTCTTTTGGCGCGAACTCGTTCCTGCTCGCTATGCAAGCCATCGTAACCTACCAGAGGAGGAGGCCCGAAGGGAGCTAACTGGTCTGTATAAAGCATTGGAAGGGCGTTTGGCGTGGTATTGCATCGATCATTGGAGCGAGACCCTGGGACTCGATATACGAGCCCTGAAGGAGGAGCACCGTCATCGAATTCAGTATCTGCCAAAGGCAACCGAGTTCCTGGCAGCGGTTAGACGGCGCGGGAAGCGCTTGCTACTGGTGACAAATGCACATCGAGAAACACTGGCTGTCAAAGTTGCGCAGACCGGCCTAGACCGTGAAGTGGATAGTCTGATTTCATCACATGATTACTTCGCGCCAAAACAGAGTCAGACGTTCTGGAAAAGGTTTCTCGCGGACGAAAATTTTGATCCCGGGCGTACTGTCTTGATAGAAGACAGTCTAAGTGTATTGAAGGCTGCCAGTAGCTTTGGAGTGAAATATACGGTAGCGATTCGATGTCCCGATTCAGGGCAGCCGCCCCGTCAGATATCGTCGTTTCCCTCCGTCGATGGCGTTCACGAACTCGGTTGAGGCCCTAAGTTCTCCCTCAATGTCGTTCTGGGCAGCGGTGGAAAGCGTGTCCGCCGAATAGCTTCTACGGCAGGAAATTCAACGCCCGTTTCTGCCGCCCTTGCGCTCACCCCGCCTGTGCTTGTTCGCTGGCCGGCTGTCATGGCTTCGAGGTTTCCTCGGGCGTTTCGGCGGTATCTTGATTTGCACCAAGCTTCCGGGTTCGATCGCCTTAACCGGAATCTTATGGCCGATAAAATTCTCAATATCGGGGAGCGAGATCGCGTAGTCCTCGCAGCCAAAACTAATCGCATCCCCGAATGCACCGACGCGCGCCGTGCGACCGATTCGGTGGACGTAGTCCTCAGGGTCTTGGGGGAGATCATAGTTAAAGACGTGGGTCACATCGGGGACGTGCAGTCCTCTAGACGCTACATCGGTGCCGATTAGAACCGGCAATTCACCGGAGTGGAAATCCTTTAGCATTCTGAAGCGCTTGCGCTGGGGCACGTCACCCGATATCGCTCGGCCGTGAATGCCGTTGTGTTCCAGGTAGCTCTCTAGCCGATCGGCTTCGCGACGAGTATTGACAAATACCATTGTTCGCGGGGACTCTAGCTGGCCCAACAGCGTAATCAGCAACGGAATTTTTTCCTCATTCGAGGGGAAGTAAATGCACTGCCGGACCCGATCGACGGTTATTTTGTCGGCTTCAATCCGAATCAGTTCGGGGTCGTTCATGTGTTCGTAGGCCAGTTCCAAGACTCTATACGAGAGTGTTGCGGAAAAAAGCATATTGAGCCGTCTATCCGGGTCGGGTAATCGCCGTAATACGTAACGGATGTCGCGAATGAATCCTAGATCGAACATGCGGTCCGCCTCATCCAACACCAAGACTTGGACATGATGAAAGGTGAAGACTTTCTGCTTGTGATAGTCGATCAAGCGGCCTGGCGTGCCGATCAATACATCGACACCGTCCGCGAGTATGCGCCTCTGTTTCTCATAATCCGTACCGCCGAAGGCCAGACCGAGTTTGAACGGCAGATGCTTGCTCAACTCGAGCGCGTCTGCGTGAATCTGTACGGCGAGTTCTCTTGTGGGGGCCAGCACTACGGCTCTCGGCCCAGACAGCTTCGCCGGGGGTTGTCCGGTATTATGTAACCGGAAAAATAACGCCACCAAAAAAGCCACGGTCTTGCCAGTACCGGTCTGCGCCTGCCCGGCGACATCGCGGCCATTCAAGGCCAGCGGCAAAGTCTTGCTCTGGATCGGAGTACAATGACTGAAACCCGCGTCAGACAGGCCTTGAAGCAGCTTCTCCGGGAGTTCCAGGGAGCTGAACTTCAGCTCGGTGAGGTGCCCTTGTGGAGCCGGACCGGTGTCGGCGGCAGGCGTTAAGACTTGCAAATTTCGTTCTCAGCGGTTAAAAAGACGGTTGTCTAGGCGAGAGTTCTCGCCTCCTCAAATACCCACGACGTTCCCGCGAGTTTCATAAGGAAGCATCCAGCAGCGATATTGTGCCTGACCGGGCAGGCGGCGTCACTTTCAATTCAACCCCCTTGGCACCACGTGGTGCAATTAT
This sequence comes from Gammaproteobacteria bacterium, assembly GCA_004357505.1. Taxonomy (GTDB): domain Bacteria; phylum Pseudomonadota; class Gammaproteobacteria; order Steroidobacterales; family Rariloculaceae; genus SMWC01. The sequence goes on from SMWC01000080.1 coordinate 3,968, forward strand.
CCCCGCAGGTAGCAGCGTAAGAGAAAAGCAGATTGGAGGAGTCGGTAGGTGAGTGATCAAGTCGTACATACATCGGACGGCAGTTTTGAGACAGATGTCGTGAACGCTAAACGACCGGTGTTGCTGGATTTCTGGGCTGAGTGGTGTGGGCCCTGCAAGGCGATCGCACCGCTCCTGGACGACATTGCGAATGATTACGGGGACCGGCTCCAAGTCGTTAAGATCAATATCGATGAGAACCCACTGACCGCGCCGAAGTACAATATTCGGAGCATTCCGACTTTGTTGTTATTCAAAGATGGAACTGTCGCCGCCCAGCAGGTAGGCGCGGTATCTAAAGCACAGATCACGGCTTTTCTGGACCAGCACATCGGTTCAGAGTCGGTAGAGGAATAATTATTTTCAACAACCATGGTAGATATTCGTGAGGGGATACTTGGGTAATTCAGCACGCGCCCGGCCGAAGGATGGCTCGAGGCAGCAACGAGACAACGACGGTAAGAAACGGGGTTCCCGTCGAAAGAGAGCGCCTCGCGAGGAATTCCCGGATGACGAGGCATTCGAAGTCATTCCTGCCGATGAGCTCGAACAATCGAAGTCGTCAATGAATCTCGCCGAGCTCAAGACTCGGACAGCGGCAGACCTGGTCGAGTTTGCCCAAGCCATGGGAATTGAAAATCTTGGCCGCTCGCGCAAGCAAGACATTATCTTCGCCATATTAAAATCGCACTCGGAGAAGGGCGAGAGCATATTCGGCGAAGGTGTTCTCGAAATTCTGCAAGACGGCTTCGGTTTCCTACGCTCGCCGGACAGCTCTTATCTGGCTGGGCCCGACGACATCTACGTCTCTCCGAGTCAGATACGCCGCTTTAGTCTGCGTACCGGAGATACAGTCTCCGGACTCATTCGTCCGCCGAAGGACGGCGAACGTTACTTTGCGATGCTCAAGGTCGGTCAGATCAACCACGACTCTCCGGAGGACGCTAAAGGCAAGGTTTTATTTGAGAATCTGACGCCGTTGTTTCCGACAGAACGGCTGCACCTTGAGCAAGGCAACGGCAGCACGGAGGATTTAACGGCCCGTATTATCGATATGATTGCTCCTATCGGCAAGGGTCAGAGGGGCTTGATCGTCTCACCGCCGAAAGCCGGTAAGACGATGCTGTTGCAGAATATCGCCGCATCCATCGTTGCCAATCATCCTGAATGCGATCTCATTGTGCTGCTTATCGATGAGCGTCCGGAAGAAGTCACGGAGATGGAGCGCACGGTGCGCGGCGAGGTCGTCTCGAGTACGTTCGACGAGCCAGCGACGCGGCATGTGCAAGTCGCCGAGATGGTCATCGAGAAGGCCAAACGCCTGACCGAGCATAAGAGGGACGTCGTTATTTTGCTCGATTCCATCACCCGTCTTGCGCGAGCCTATAATACGGTAGTGCCGTCGTCGGGTAAGGTCCTGACTGGCGGCGTGGATGCGAACGCATTGCAGCGGCCAAAACGATTTTTCGGTGCAGCCCGAAACATCGAAGAGGGCGGAAGCCTGACGATCATCGCTACCGCACTGGTCGAAACGGGCTCAAAGATGGACGAAGTTATCTATGAGGAGTTCAAGGGCACTGGTAACCTTGAGATACACCTTGATCGGCGCATCTCGGAGAAAAGGGTCTTTCCGGCCTTTAACATCAACCGGTCCGGTACGCGGAAGGAAGAGCTGCTGATCGATCCCGACGCGCTGCAAAAAATCTGGGTGCTGCGTAAGGTTCTTCACCCGATGGACGAGTTGGCCGCGATCGAGTTCCTATTGAACAAACTACAAGACACGAAGACGAACCTCCAATTCTTCGACGCTATGAAACGTTAGCTCGCTCGCGCGCGATTGCTCGATAGCCGATATCTCGTCGATAAAAAGCGCCGTCCCAACCGATCTTTGCCACTGCGTTATACGCTAGTTCGTGTGCCTCACTGACGCTGGTAGCGAGCGCAACCGTGCAGAGCACACGGCCGCCGCTCGTTAGTGTCTCGCCACCCTGTAGCTTCGTGCCGGCGTGAAAAACCTTGATGTTGGGGCCAAAATCTTGATCGAGGCCGTGAATGACGGCGCCCGTCTCGTAACTGCCCGGGTAACCTCGGCTGGCGATCACGATCCCGAGTGATGCGCGTGGGTCCCAGGCCAACTCGGTACGACTCAACGAGCCATCGCAGGCACGCAGACAGAGCTCAACGATGTCGGAACGGAGTCGTACAAGAACGGGTTGTGTCTCAGGATCTCCAAAGCGACAGTTGAATTCGATGACCTTCGGTTGCTCATCCGCATCAATCATCAAGCCTGCGTATAAAAATCCTCTATAGGCTGCACTTTCTGCAGCCATTCCGTTAACGGTCGGGATCATGATCTGTTCCATGATCCGTCGCTGTACCTCTGGGGTGATGACCGGTGCCGGCGAATAGGCGCCCATCCCACCGGTGTTCGGGCCCTTGTCGTCCTCATCGCGGGTCTTGTGATCCTGTGAAGTCGCGAGCGGGAGAATCTCGGTGCCGTCGACTATGGCGATAAAGCTTGCCTCTTCGCCGCGGAGGAACTCCTCGATCACGACGGTGGCGCCAGCCTCGCCGAATGCATTCTGCTCGAGCATGTCCCTGACAGCGTTTTCGGCCTCCTGAGTGTTTGCGGCGATGATCACACCTTTGCCTGCGGCTAGCCCGTCTGCCTTGATGACGATCGGGGCGCCACGCGACCGAATGTAATCTAAGGCCGGATCGACTTGTTCGAACGTCTGATAGTCAGCAGTGGGAATGTTGTGCCTCGAGAGGAACGCTTTCGTGAAGGCTTTGGAACCCTCCAGGCGTGCCGCCGCAGCGCGAGGCCCGAAGCATTTTAGGCCTGCCGCTTCGAAGCGGTCCACGATCCCGGCCACCAACGGCTGCTCGGGGCCGACGATCGTCAGTGCGATCGATTCAGACTCGGCCAAGTCGAGTAGCCCATCGAGGTCGGAGCTGCTGACCGGTACATTACGCGTCTTCGGTTCGGTTAACGTCCCCGCGTTGCCAGGGGCTACGAGGACTTCGGATACCAGCGGCGATTGGGCTGCCTTCCAGGCGAGCGCGTGTTCGCGGCCACCCCCGCCTACGACCAGTACCTTCATGGCACGCTCATCCTCTTTTAACGCTCGCTAATGCCGGAAGTGCCTCATACCCGTCAGGACCATAGCCATGCCGTGCTCATTCGCTGCTGCGATGACTTCATCATCACGCACCGACCCCCCGGG